>DASZXM010001051.1:0-1999 GCA_035546415.1 Pseudonocardiaceae bacterium | reverse complement strand
GATCACCCTGACGACGTTCGTCGAGGTGCCGTGGAACAAGCGGTGGTACGAGGCGCGGGGATTCGAGGTCCTGGCCGAGGAGGAGTGGGGCCCGCAACTGCGCGCGGTCTGGACGGCGGAAGGCGAGGCCGGCATCCAGGTGGCGCCGAGAACGGCCATGATCCGCCATCTGAGCCGGGCTGGGGCCGGGGCTTGACCGACCGGGCTCGGCTTGACCGGCGGGCTCGGCGTCACCGACCGGGCGCGGGCCGGACCGCGCCGCGCACCGCCGAACGCGGCGGGGTGTCGTTGGCGAGCCTCGCGCGGGCGCGGCCACAGCAGCCGGCCACGCCAGTGCCGGCGCCGAGCCCCGGCCCTGCCGCCGATCCGCCGCCCCTGAGGGTTGCGGTCATGCGCGGTCGCGTAGGTACTGCAGGAGGAGTTGGTGGCAGCGGGACCGGGCCGGGTCGGCGTCGGAGGGCTGGTACGGGTCTGCCTGGCGGATTTCCTTGGGTACCAAGGCGAGTACCGATGGCGCCAGCGCGGCCGCCCGGGCTGCCAGGTCAGCGACCGCCGGGTCGTCCGGTAGAAGGCCCGCGAGTGAGCGGTAGGCGCCGGCCAGCGCGGTGAGTTGGTCGGCCAGGTCCCGGTCGGCCAGGACCGTGCGGTAGGCGCCGTGTTCGGCCGCTGTCAGCGCCCCGGCCATGACCGCGTACATCTGCGCGACGAGGCGTTCCGCGTCGGGCTGGTCGTCCGGCGTGCGCTCCAGGTCGGCGAGCAGGTCGGCCAGTTCACCGGAGAACGTCGACGCGTCCGCCCTGGCCAGCAGTTCGGCGATCCGCTGCCGGCGCAGCCGGATGCGGCGCTCCTGTTCGGCCAGGTCGGCGTCCAGTTCGACGAGGATGTCCCGCAGCTCCCGGCCCTTGTCGTCAGCCAGCACGCCACCGACCTCGTCCAGCCGTAACCCCAGTTCGGCCAGCCTGCGGACGCGCAGCAGCACCACCACGTCCCGCAACTCATAGCCGCGATAGCCGTTGGCCATGCGGGCAGGCTCGGGCAACAGCCCGATCTGGTGATAGTGCCGAATGGTGCGGGTGGAGACGCCCGCGAGTTCGGCCACTTCTCCGATCCGGAGCATCTTTGCTTCCCGTCGAAGTCACTGGCACGTGCACGCAGACCTCAAGCACACACCTTCACGCTACGACAAAGTCAAGCCGTTCGCGGTGTTTGCACGTTCGTTGTCCACCGACCACCGTCGTCAACCGACCACCTCCCGCACGCGCCACAGATCCCGGTACGGTCCCGGCACGTCCGCCAGCTCGGCGTGTGATCCGCGCTGCGCGACCCGCCCGCCGTCGAGCAGCAGCACCTCGTCCAGGTCGGTCAGACCGGTCAGCCGGTGTGTCACCAGCAGGACGGTCCGGCTGCCGGACAACAGCTCGGCGAGCACGGCGTCGGCGGTGGCCGGGTCGAGCCCTTCGGTCGGCTCGTCCAACAGCAGGATCGGCGGATCGGCGAGCAGCGCCCTGGCCAGCAGCAGCCGCTGCCGTTGGCCGCCGGACGCCAGTGCCGCGTCCTCGCCGAGCACCGTCGACCAGCCGTCCGGCAGTGACTCGATCCACTCCGTCAACCGCATCCGCCGCGCGACCGCGACCAGTTCGGCGTCCGTGGCGCCGGGTTTGCCGATGCGCAGGTTCGCGGCGATCGTGTCGTGGAAGACGTGCGCGTCGGCGAGCACGCCACCCACGGTCCGCCGCAGTTGAGCCTCGGGCCACTCGGCCAGTTCGGTCCCGCCGATCGTGATGCGTCCGGTGTCCGGTGCGACGAAGCGGGCGACGGCGGCCAGCAGCGTGCTCTTGCCCGACCCGCTCTCCCCCACGACGGCGACCCGCCCGCCGGGCGGCAGCCGCAGGTCGACAGCGCGGAGGGCCTGCGTGTCGCCGTAGCTGACACCGAGTCCCCGCACGACGACACCCGGCGAGCCGGTGACGTCCGGCCGGTCGCGCGAGGGCGGTTCGGC
>DASZXM010001050.1:0-4617 GCA_035546415.1 Pseudonocardiaceae bacterium | reverse complement strand
TTCCTGCATGGCCTCCAGCAGCGCCGACTGTGTCTTCGGTGTGGTGCGGTTGATCTCGTCGGCCAGCAGCAGGCCGGCGAAGATCGGGCCGCGGCGGAACACGAACTCGGCGCTGCTCGGGTCGTACAGGAACGAGCCGGTGACGTCGGCGGGCAGCAGGTCGGGCGTGCACTGGAGGCGGTGGAAGTCCAGGCCGAGCGCCTGCGCGATGCTGCGCGCCATCAGCGTCTTGCCCAGGCCGGGAACGTCCTCGAACAGCACGTGCCCGCCGGCCAGCACGGCGGCCATGGCCAGGCGGAGCGTGCGGGTCCGGCCGACCACGGCCGTGCCGACGCCGGCGAGCACGGCACCGCACTCGGCGGCGATCGTCGCGACCGGCACCAGTTCGTCCACAGTGGACTCAGGGGTGGTCACCGTTCCTCCAGTCGGTCGAGCAGTCTGAGCAGGACGTGCGGCGCGGGCAACGTGGCCAGCGGGCTGGTCAGCAGGTCGTGCAGCTGGGGGCCCAGTTCCGTGCGGGCGCGGGGATCGGCGAGGTCGGCCAGGTCGTGCAGACCCTGCCGGCGGCGCAGCGACGCCAGGGCGACCGCGGCCAGGCGGGGCTGGATGCGGCTGCGGAACCTGCCCTGGTCGGCGACGGCGTCCTGGAAACGGCCGGCGAGCGTGCTGGCCTCCAGGTGCGTGGCGGCCGAGGGCGGCACGGGCGGGTCGGCCCACGTCGGCTCGACGCCCGGCGGCGTGGACAGGAACAGCAGCAGCGCGGCCGACATCGGCAGCGCGATCAGCACGGACCACAGCACGGGCGTGCCGACCAGCCGGTCCAGGCCGACGGCCAGCACGACCTCGGTGGCCACGGCGGCGATCACGCCCCGCAGCGGTGACCGCAGACGCGCGGTGCCGGACCGCCACCAGCGGCCGTGCCCAGGCTGCGACGCGGTCACCGGACCTCCGCACACCGGGCCGCCGCGTACCGGGCCGCCGCGTATCGGGCCGACACGCATCGGGCGCCCTCGCACCGCGCCGCCGCACACCAAACCTCCGCGCATCCGGCCGCCGCACACCGAACCTCCGCGCACTGCGCCGCCCATCGGGCCGCCGCACACCGGGCCCCCTCGCACCGCGCCGCCGCGCACCGGATGGTGGCGTGCCGGACTATGGCGTGCCGGGCGGGCATGTCGCGTGGAGCGGTCATCCTGCTTTCACCGCCGTGAGGGTCGCGGCGATGCGCTCCAGAGCGTCGATCGCGGTCTCGGCGTCCGGCTCCGTGACCGTGTCGGGCCTGCCGAACCGGGCGCGCTGGTACAGGCCGCGCAGAGTGTCGACCGCTGTCTGGTCGACGTCGTGCGCGCCCAGGACCGCGCCGGTGAACTCCGTGGGCGTCTGCTCGGGGCTGCGGGGCGTGCCGCTCTCCGCGGCCGCCTCCTCCAGGGCCAGCCACGCGCGCTGCACCGCGTCCGACGGTGGACCGCCTGTCCGCTGCCGCAGCTCCGTCAACGCGGACCTGGTGCCCCGCAACAAGGTCTCGACCATCACCTCGTCGGCGCCGACGCCGGTGTCCGTCGACGTCGTGTCGCGGCGCAGGTCCAGGCGGCGCCTGCGGCGGCGCAGCGTCGCGAGCAGCACGACGAAGGCGATCACGCCGAACAGGTACGCGATCAGCGCGATCACGATCACCGTGCTGATGCCGACGCCCAGCACCGGGTTGAGGTTGCCGGGCGTGCGCGGTGGCGCGACCGGGGCCGGCTGCGTCGGCGCCTGCGGCGGCCCGCCGAGCAGCACCAGGCCCTTGCCGTGCGGCACGGCGGAGCCGCCCCTGGTGGCCAGCACGGCCAGCAGGAGCAGCACGGCGAGCGACATGACCAGCGGCACGCGAGCCCGCACGGTCAGCCCCCTCGCCGCCCGTTCCCTGGGCGTCACAGTCCGCAGGAT
Source organism: Pseudonocardiaceae bacterium (assembly GCA_035546415.1). GTDB lineage: Bacteria > Actinomycetota > Actinomycetes > Mycobacteriales > Pseudonocardiaceae > DATEPR01. Next base: position 2,688 of record DASZXM010001050.1, on the reverse strand, counting down.
GCCCCATTCGGGCCGGGCAAGCGCCCGTTGTGCCCCTGATTGATACGTGTCCCCGGACTTGGTACATGTCCCCGGACCGGTGGGCCGGCTAGGCGCCGACCGCCTTCCTCGCCCGGTCCATCGTGTCCAGTTGGGCGAGCAGCGTGTCCCGCGCCGCCCGATAGGTGGCGACGGCCTCCTCGGCCGAAGGTCCGTCGCAGTCGGGGAGCAGCGGGGTCAGCCCGTCGATCGCCTTCGTCAATCCCTCGCACGCGGTCCGGACCAACCGACTCGCCCGGTCGACCGCATCGGTCACGATCCTCGCCCGCTCGAAACCAAGCCCGGCGTCCGACATCCGCAACCCCCTCGCCTCGCGCGGGAATAAGGCGCGATAGTAACGCCGTCGGGTCCACACGGCTACCACCCGTGATCACCCGAGCCCTGATCACCCGAGCATGCCGGCGAATCGTTTCGCCGACGTCAGCACCTCTTCGATCATCGCGGGCGTCAGCCGGCCGGTGAACGTGTTGTGCGGGCTGACGTGGTAGCAGCCGAGCAGGTGCAGGTCCGTCGGGCCGGGCAGCACGACGTGCGCCCCGTGTGTGAACACCGGGCGTGGCCTGGGCACCGCCCAGCCGGCCTCGGCCAGCGCGGGCAGCAACGCCTGCCAGCCGAACGCGCCCAGCACGACGATCGCGCGCAGTGTCGACGCCAGCAGCGTGAGCTCGCGGACCAGCCACGGACGGCACGTGTCCCGTTCGGCCGGTGTCGGCTTGTTGTCCGGTGGGGCGCAGCGCACCGGCGACAGCATCCTGGTCCCGTACAACACCATGCCGTCGCCGATTCGCGTCGACTCGGGCTGGGACGCGAGGCCGACCGCGTGCAGGGCGGCGAACAACACGTCACCGGAACGGTCACCGGTGAACATCCGGCCGGTCCGGTTGCCGCCGTGCGCGGCCGGTGCGAGGCCGACGATGCCGATCCGGGCGTCGGCCGGGCCGAAGCCGGGTACCGGGCGGCCCCAGTACTCCTCGTCGGCGTACGCGGCGCGCTTCTGCCCGGCCGCGAGCTCCCGCCACGCCACCAGGCGCGGACAGGCGCGGCAGTCGCTCACCAGCCGGTCCAGCGCGACCAGATCGGCCGCCGACGGGGCCTGCGTACGCGGATCGGACATGCACACCGCCACTGTCGAGGATCGGACGCCACCAGGCCGGATCTTCACCATAGGGTGTGTCCATGAGTGGTACGGACAACACAGCACGGGAAGCCGGCGGCGACACCGAACCGACGGGCGTGTCGCCGGTCGAGCCCACCGACGACCTCGTGACCACGACCCACGAGATCGCGTCGGGCCAGCGGACCCTGCGCTACACGGCCACTACCGGCCGGATCGTGCTGCGCCGCGAGTCCCACACCGATGGCGCCTTCGACGGGCACCTGCCCAAGGCGGAGATGTTCGTCACCGCGTACACCCTCGACGACGCGGACTCCCGCAGCCGGCCGGTGACGTTCGCGTTCAACGGTGGCCCCGGCTCGTCCAGCGTGTGGCTGCACATGGGGCTGCTCGGACCGCGTCGCGTGCTGTCCGGCGACGTCGACGACCGCGTGCCGCCGCCCTACGCCCTGGCGGACAACGAGGAAACCCTGCTCGCGCACACCGACCTCGTGTTCATCGACCCCGTGTCCACCGGGTACTCGCGTGCCGCGAAGGGTGAGAAGTCCGCCGAGTACCACGGTTACACCGGCGACATCGAGTCGGTCGGCGAGGTGATCCGGCTGTGGACGTCCCGCAACGGCCGGTGGATGTCGCCGAAGTTCCTGGCCGGCGAGTCGTACGGCACGCTGCGCGCCGCCGGGCTGTCGGCGTTCCTGCAGGAGCGGTACGGCATGTACCTCAACGGCCTGGTGCTCATCTCGTCCGTGCTGGACATGGGATCCATCGACTTCACCGAGGGCAACGACCTGCCCTACGTGCTCTACGTGCCGACGTACGCCGCCGTCGCCCACTACCACGGCAAGCACGGCGACCGGCCGCTGCGCGAGGTGCTCGGCGAGGCCGAGGAGTTCGCCGAACGGGACTACCCGTGGGCGCTGTCGCGGGGCAGCAGGCTGACCGACGAGGAACGCGCCGACATCGTGCACCGGCTGGCGTCGCTGACCGGCCTGACCGACGACTACGTGGACCGGGTGAACCTGCGGGTGGAACACGTGCGGTTCTTCACCGAACTGCTGCGCGACCGGCGGCAGGTGACGGGCCGGCTGGACGCCCGCTTCGTCGGCTGGGACAGCGACTCGGGCCGCGAGCATTTCACCGAGGACCCGTCCTACTCGGCGATTCTCGGCCCGTACACGGCCGCGTTCAACCACTACGTGCGCACCGAACTGGGTTACGAGAACGACCTGCCGTACGAGATTCTCACGTCCAGCGTGCGGCCGTGGTCGTACAAGGAGTTCGAAGGCGCCTCGGTGACCGTGGCAGACCGACTGGCCGCCGCGATGCGTGCCAACCCGCACCTGCGGGTGCACGTGGCCTGCGGCTTCCACGACGGCGCAACGCCTTACTACGCGGCCGAACACGTGCTGGCCCACCTGGCGATTCCGGCGGAACTGCGGGCCAACATCAGCCTCGAGTACTACCCGGCGGGGCACATGATGTACGTCCACGAGCCCACCCGGGTGCGCCAGTCGGCGGACATCGCATCGTTCATT
>DASZXM010001049.1:0-9476 GCA_035546415.1 Pseudonocardiaceae bacterium | reverse complement strand
CAGTCGGGTAGCTGCTCAGTCGGGTAGCTCGATCAGTCGGGTAGCTCGATCAGGAACCGTTCGGCCTCGCGGGCGGCGCGGGGCTCGTCGCCGTCCCGGATCGCGGCCAGCAGGTCGTCGTGTCCGATGCGCCAGCCCGGGTCGTCCGGTCCGGCCGTCGTGGCCAGGCTGGCCCGGATCACCTCCGTCAGACCCTGGTACAGCTCGGTCAGCAGCGTGTTGCCGGATGCCCGCACGACCTCCTGGTGGAACCGCAGGTCGGCGTCGATCGCGTCCATCCACCGGCCGCCGGTGACGGCCGTGTTCCGGTCGGCGAGGGCTTCGGCCATGGACGCCAGGTCGGCGTCCGTGCGGTAGGCCGTGGCCAGGCGGGCACCCTCGACCTCCAGCAGCCGCCGCACCTGCCGCACCTCGCGCAGCTCGTCACCGCACAGCCGGCGCACCGCGCCGGAGATCTCGCTGGTCGCCCGGACGAACGTGCCATCGCCCTGCCGGACCTCCAGCAGGCCGGCGTGCGACAGCGCCCGGACCGCCTCGCGCACTGTGTTGCGACCCACACCCAGGGCGCTGACCAGTTCCGGTTCCGGTGGGATGCGCTGGTCGACGGCCCAGTCGCCGGTGCGGATGGCCTGCCGCATCTGCTCGATGACCTGGTCCACCAGGCCCGTGCGGCGTGTCGTGGTCAACGGCACGGCAACATCCTTTCATCCGAACATCCCATGTCTGTCATAGTAGAGGGCATGCCGACCGATAGCTCGCCCGAGGCCCTGCTCGACGGGGCCGTCGAGACGACCGTGGACCGCCGCACCGCGCTGGTGCCCACGGCGCTGCTGATGGCGGCGATCCTGCTGGTCGCCGGCAACCTCCGGCCGGTGGTCACCAGCATCGGCCCCGTGCTGGACGAGGTGCGGACGGCCCTGCGCGCGTCCGCGGGCTGGGCCAGCGTGCTGACGGCCGTACCCGGATTGTGCTTCGGCCTGGCCGGCTTCCTCGCCCCGGTGACGGCCAGACGGCTCGGTCTGGCGCGGGCGATCGGACTGGCGATGGTGCTGGTCACCATCGGTTCGCTGGCGCGTGTGCTGGACGGGTCCGCCGTGATGCTTACCGGCACGCTCGTCGCGTGTGCCGGTATCGCCGTGTGCAACGTGCTGCTGCCGGTGGTGGTCAAGGAGTCCTACCCGCGGCGCATCGGCCTGATCACCGGCCTGTACACCGCCGTGCTGCAGGGCGCCGCCGCGCTCGGCTCGCTGGCCACCCCGCTGGTCGCCGATGCGGCCGGCGGTTGGCGGATCGGGCTGGGCGAATGGGCGCTGCTGGCCGCCGTCGGCACGGTCGGCTGGATGCTGGCCGCCCGGCACGGCCGCGCCACGCAGGTGGCCGCCGCGGCGCCCGCCGAACCCCGCCGCTCGTTGCTGCGCAATCGTTTGGCGTGGGCGGTGACCGTGTTCTTCGGTCTCCAGTCGATGTTCGCCTACGTGATGATGGGCTGGGCACCGCAGGTGCTGATCGCTGCCGGCGTGTCCCGCGCCGAGGCGGGCGCGATGACGGCCGTGATGAGCCTGATCGGCGTGCCGCTGAGCCTCGTCATCGCCCCGCTGGCCGCCCGGCAGCGCTCCCAGTCGCCGTGGCTCGTCGGCATCTCCGCGGTGGCCGTCATCGGGCTGGTCGGCCTGCTCGTCGCACCCGCCGCGCTGCCCTGGGTGTGGGCGGTGACGCTGGGGATCGGCATGGGCGTGTTCCCGATCGCCGTGACGATCATCTCGCTGCGCACCCGCACCCCGGCCGACACGCGGCAGCTGTCCACGATGTCGCAGGGCATCGGCTACCTGCTGGCCGCCGTCGGGCCGCTGCTGTTCGGCATCCTGCACGGCGTCACCGGCGGCTGGACCGCGTCGCTCGCGATCGTGCTCGCCGGTGTCGGCGTGCAGTTGGTGGTCGGCGCGTTCGCCGGGCGGCACCGTTACGTCTGAGGGTCGTCCAGCGGCAGGTTGAGCAGCGCGTTCTCCACCAGTTCGCCCATGGCCGGGTGGATCCAGTACTGGCCGCCGGCCATGGTGCGCGCATCCAGGCCGAAGCTCATCGCCTGGATCAGGGGCTGGATCACGGTCGGCGCCTGCGGGCCGATGATGTGCGCGCCGAGCAGCTGCCCGGTGGCCGGGTCGGCGATCAGCTTCGCGAAGCCCGTCGTGTCCTCCATCGCCCAGCCGTAGGCGATGCCGGCGTACTCCTGGATCGACGTGACGTACGTCAGTCCGCGTGCGATGGCCTCCTGCTCGGTCAGGCCGACGCCGGCGATCTGCGGCGAGCTGAACACGGCGTGCGGCACGAACCGGTGGTCGGCCGCCCGTGGCGCGTCCGGGTGCGCCAGGTTGTACTTGACGACCCGTGCCTCGTGGTTCGCGACGTGCTTGAGCTGATACGGCGAGTCCATGTCGCCCAACGCGTACACACCGTCCACAGTGGTCCGCTGGTACTCGTCGACGACCACGTAGCCGTCCGTGTCGACCTCGACACCGGTCGCAGCGACGTTCAGCACGTCGGTGTTGGGCCGCCTGCCGATCGCGACCAGGATCGCGTCCGCGGTCAGCACCTCGGCGCCGTGCGGGCCCTCGATGTGCACGCGCACCTCGTCGCCGACCCGCTCCACGGCGGTCGCCTTGCTGTCCAGGTGCACGTCCCAGCGCTCCTGGGCCAGTTGCGTGAAGCGGGTGCTGACCGCCTCGTCCTCACCGCGCAGCAGCGCGCCCGACCGGCACACGATGCTGACGTCCACCCCGAACGACGACATGATGTGCGCGAACTCCGCGCTGATGTAGCCGCCGCCGATGATGACCAGCCTGCGCGGCAACGTGTCCAGCCGCATGATGTCGTCGCTGGTGTGGTAGCCGGCCTCGGCCAGGCCGGGTACGTCCGGGATGACCGGCCGGCTGCCGGCGGCGAGCACGATCCGGTCGGCGGTGATCGTCTCGACCTGCCCGTCGACGTCCACGTCCAGCGTCTTCGGGCCGGTGAACGCCGCCACACCGCGGAAGACGGTGACCTTCTTGTTGTCCGGGTGGCTCTCCCGGTAGATCCGGCCGCCGTCGGCGATCGGGTCGATCCGGTCGAAGATCCGATCCCGCACGTCCCGCCAGCGGACGCCGGTCAGCTCGCTGTCCACGCCGTAGCGCGGGCCGTGCGTGGCGTAGGACGCGACGTCGGCGGTGTGCACGAACATCTTCGTCGGGATGCAGCCCACGTTCAGGCACGTGCCGCCGAAGGTACCCTTCTCCACCAGCGCGACGTCCTGGTCCGCGAACTCCGGACCGAGGATCGAGTTGCCCGAACCCGTGCCGATGATGGCCAGATCGAAGTGCCGCACGTCGTCATCCTGTCAGTGAAGGGCCGCGACGGCGGGGACACTGTCGTCCCCGCCCATCCGCTCCAACCGACAGCGCGGCCCGTTGATTCCGGTCAGGCCGCGTACACGGGCGTGATGACCGCCCTGGCGAGGGTGTGGAACGCGAGCATGAAGCTGCCCACGGCGCACGAGGCCGAGCCGTCGACGCCCAGCTTCGGCACATCGACCGCGTGCACCACGAAGTAGTAGCGGTGCGCCCGGTCGCCCGCGGGCGGCGCGGCACCGCCGAACGCGCTGGTGCCGTAGTCGTTGCGCAGGTGGAACGCGCCATCGGGCAGCGAGTCGTCACTGGCACCGGCACCCGTGGCCAGTTCCGTGACCGACGCCGGGATGTCGACGGCGAACCAGTGCCAGAAGCCGGACGGCGTGGGCGCGTCCGGGTCGTAGCACGTGACGACGTAGCTCTGCGTGCCCTCGGGGGCGCCGCTCCAGCTCAGCTGGGGCGACACGTTCTCGCCACCGGCGTCCATGCCGTCGAACACCTGGGCCTTGGCCAGCGGCGCGCCGTCCCGGACGTCGTTCGACGACACCGTGAACGAATCGACGGCCGGCAGCAAGCTGTACGGATCAGGCGGGATGGGACGATCCAGACTCATCGGCTGTCCTCCAGAGCTGACGTTGGGGCAGGTCCGGCCGACGACGACCGAGTGACCTGTAATCGTCAACCTATCGATGCCCGGAGGATGGCGCGATCGCGGTCGCGCTGGTGACACTATGCAGGGGGTGGCTGGGTATCCAGCGCGTGTGTCACCCTATTGGCGGTATCCGACCTGTGAGCGCCCCGGGCAGCCGGGCGGGAGGAGCTGGGGCATGGAACGGCCAGAGCGGACCATGGGCAAGATCGACGTCGACCGACCCTCCTCAGCTCGCATCTACGACTACTTCCTAGGTGGTGCGCACAACTTCGAGGTCGACCGGATCGCCGCGAACGAGCTGGCGAAGGTCCATCCGGCCATCGGTGTCGGCATGAGAGCGAACCGGTCATACCTACGCAGAGCAGTCAACTTCCTCGCCCAATCGGGTGTCGACCAGTTCCTCGACCTCGGTTCCGGCATTCCGACCGTCGGCAACGTCCACGAGATCGCCCAGCGCGCCAACCCGGCCGCCCGCGTCGCCTACGTGGACATCGAGCCGATCGCCGTGACCCACAGCAACACCATCCTCGCCGACAACGAGCGTGCCCTGGCCATCCGTGCCGACCTGCGCGACGCCGACCAGGTCCTCACCGACCCGGACGTGACGGCACTGCTGGACCTGGACCGCCCGGTCGCCCTGATCCTGGCCGGCGTCCTGCAGTACATCGCCGACGCCGACGACCCGGCCGGCATGGTCAGCCGCTACGTCGATCGTCTCGCCCCGGGCAGCTACGTGGCCATGTCGCACCCGTCGACGGACGAGCTGACGCAGGAGCGCGCCGAAGGCGCGAACCGGGCCAGCAGCATGTACGACCGGACCGAGACACCGTTCCACTACCGGACGAAGGCCGAGTTCGAGACGTTCTTCCGCGGGCTGGAACTGGTCGACCCGGGCGTCGTGCACCTGTGGGACTGGCGTCCCGAGTTCGGCTCCGACGTGGACGACGTGGACGGCCAGGTGACGGGTTTCGCAGGAGTCGGCCGCAAGCCCTGACAGCGCTTAACATGGGGTGACGCCAAGCGGCGGTCACGGAGGAACCCGGTGCGAGTCCGGGGCGATCCCGTCACTGTGACCGGTCAGCCACCGTCCCGATGCACGGCCACTGGGCGCCCGCCTGGGAAGGCCGGGGCGGTGGCGATGAGCCGGGAGCCAGGACACTCCGGCCGTCGCCTCCACCGACCCCGGGGCGGACGACCCCGAGGAGGGACTTCTCGTGGCCGCCATCCTCATGCTGTCCACCGCCGACACCGACCTGCTCGCGGCGCGTACCGCCGGATACCGGGTGGCGAACCCGGCCCGGGTGACCGATCCCACCGGCCTGCTCGACGGCGTGGACGTCGTGGTCGTCCGGCTGCTCGGCGGCCTGCGGGCCTGGCCGGATGGGGTCGACGCGCTGCGGCGCAGCGGCGTGCCGCTGGTGTGCCTGGGCGGTGAGGCCACGCCGGACGCCGAGCTGATGGCGCGGTCGACGGTGCCGGCCGGTGTCGCCGCGCAGGCACTGGCGTACCTGGTCGAGGGCGGGCAGGCGAACCTGCGCGAGTTGGCCGGTTTCCTGTCCGACACGATCCTGCTCACCGGGGAGGGGTTCGCCCCGCCCACGCCCACCCCGCTGTACGGCACGCACGGCTCGCGGCCGCTGCACCCGGGCCGGCCGACCGTGGGCATCGTGTTCTACCGGGCCCACGAACTGGCCGGCAACACGGCGTTCGTGGACACGCTCGCGGACGCCGTGGAGGCGGCGGGCGCGAACGCGCTGCCGGTGTTCTGCGCGTCACTGCGGTCGCTGCCCGCCGACGCCGTCGCCGGGCTGCGTGCCCTGCTGGGTTCCTGCGACGCGCTCGTCGCGACCGTGCTGGCCGCCGGTGGTGCCGTCGCCGCCGACGCGAGCGCCGGTGGTGCCGAGGACTCGTGGGACGCCGGGGCGCTCGCCGAACTGGACGTGCCGGTGGTGCAGGGACTGGTGCTCACGTCGTCGCGGGCCGCGTGGGCGGAGTCGGACGCCGCGCTGACGCCCATGGACGCGGGCATGCAGGTCGCGATCCCGGAGTTCGACGGCCGGCTGATCGGGGTTCCGTTCTCCTTCAAGGAAACCGGCCCGGACGGCATCCCCGTGTACGCGGCGGACCCGGAGCGGGCCGCGCGGGTCGCCGGCATCGCGGGCCGGCTCGCCGCGCTGCGGCACGTCCCGCCGGCGGGTCGGAAGCTCGCGGTGGTGCTGTCGTCGTACCCGACGAAGCACTCCCGGGTCGGCAACGCCGTCGGCCTGGACACCCCGGCATCGGCCGTGGCGCTGTTCGCCGCGCTCGCCGACCAGGGCTACGACCTCGGCGACCTGGACCCGGCCACGGTGGACGGCGACGGGCTCGTGCACCGGCTGATCGCGGCCGGCGGGCACGACGTGGAGTGGCTCACCGAGGAACAGATGGGCCAGGCGGCGATCCGCGTGCCCGCCGCGACGTACGCGGGCTGGTTCGCCGAGCTGCCCGAACCGCTGCGCGCGGCCATGACCGAGCACTGGGGCGCCCCGCCGGGTGAGCTGTACGTCGACGGTGGCGAGATCTACGTCGCGGCCCTGCGGTTCGGCAACGTCGTGCTGATGATCCAGCCGCCGCGCGGTTTCGGGGAGAACCCGATCGCCATCTACCACGACCCGGACCTGCCGCCCAGCCACCAGTACCTGGCCGCGTACCGCTGGCTGGACCGTGAGTTCGGCGTGCACGCCGTCATCCACCTGGGCAAGCACGGCACGCTGGAATGGCTGCCGGGCAAGGGGCTCGGCCTGTCCGCCGACTCCGCGCCGGACGCCGTGCTGGGCGACCTGCCGCTGGTCTATCCGTTCATCGTCAACGACCCGGGCGAGGGCACGCAGGCCAAACGGCGCGGGCACGCCGTCGTCGTCGACCACCTGATCCCGCCGATGGCCCGCGCCGACACGTACGGCGATCTGGCGAAACTGGAACAGCTGCTGGACGAGTACGCGACCGTGCAGGCGCTGGACCCGGACAAGCTGCCGGTGGTGCGCGCGCAGGTGTGGGAACTGGTCACGGCCGCGCAGCTGCACCACGACCTGCACACCGAGGCTCAGCCGGAAGCCGACGAGTTCGACGACTTCGTCCTGCACATCGACGGCTACCTGTGCGAGATCAAGGACGTGCAGATCCGTGACGGCCTGCACATCCTCGGCCGCGCGCCGGAGGGCGACGAGTTGGTGGGTGACGTGCTCGCCGTGCTGCGGGCCCGCCAGGTGTTCGGCGGCACGGTCGGTGCGCTGCCCGGCCTGCGTGCCGCCCTGGCCGTCCACTTCGGACTGAACGAGCAGGGGCTGCTGGCCGAGCCGGGCGCGGTCGTCACCGCGCCCGCCTCGCTGACCGACGTCGTCGACGGTCCAGCGCACACCGGGTCGGACGTGGTCGACCTGCTGGAAGCGTTGGCGCGCAAGCTGGTGCTGGGCACCCAGGTGCTCGGCTGGCGTGCCGACTCGGTGCCGGCCGTGGTCGCCGAGGTGCTCGGTGCCGACGTGCCGGGCGTCGCCGCCGTGCTCCGGTTCGCCTGCGCCGAGGTCGTACCCCGGCTGGCGCGCACCACCGACGAGATCGGCAACGTGCTGCGCGCACTGGACGGGCGGTTCGTGCCGCCCGGTCCGTCCGGTTCGCCCACCCGCGGCCTGGTGTCGGTGCTGCCGACCGGCCGGAACTTCTACTCCGTCGACCCGAAGGCGATCCCGTCGCGCAACGCGTTCGACACCGGCAGCGCGCTGGCCGACTCGCTGCTCGCCCGGCACCGCGCCGACACCGGCGAGTGGCCGCGCAGCGTCGGCCTGACCGTGTGGGGCACGTCGGCCATGCGCACGCAGGGCGACGACATCGCCGAACTGCTGTGGCTGCTGGGCACCCGGCCGCGCTGGGACGACGCGTCCCGACGCGTCACCGGGTTCGACGTGGTGCCACTGGCCGAGCTGGGCCGGCCGCGGATCGACGTCGTGGTGCGCATCTCCGGTTTCTTCCGGGACGCGTTCCCGCACGTGGTCGCGCTGCTCGACGACGCCATCGGCGCCGTCGCGCGGCTGGACGAGCCGGACACGGACAACTACGTCGCCGCGCACTACCGTGCCGACCTGGCCGGCCACGGCGACCGGCGGCGCGCCAGCACGCGGATCTTCGGTTCCAAACCGGGCGCCTACGGAGCGGGCCTGCTGCCGCTGATCGACGCCCGGAACTGGCGCGACGACACCGACCTCGCCGAGGTGTACGCCACGTGGGGCGGCTACGCGTACGGCGCCGGACTGAACGGGAAGCCGGCCAGGGACGACATGGAAACGGCGTTCCGGCGGATTCAGGTCGCCGCGAAGAACGTGGACACCCGGGAACACGACATAGCGGACTCCGACGACTACTTCCAGTACCACGGGGGCATGGTCGCCATGGTGCGGTCGCTCACCGGCACCGACCCGGCGGCGTACGTCGGCGACTCGGCCGTGCCGCACGCGGTGCGCACCCGCACGCTCGGCGAGGAGACCAAGCGCGTCTTCCGTGCTCGCGTGGTGAACCCGCGCTGGATCGCGGCCATGCGGCGGCACGGGTACAAGGGCGCGTTCGAGCTGGCCGCCACTGTCGACTACCTGTTCGGCTTCGACGCCACGGCAGGCGTCGTCGACGACTGGATGTACGCGAAGCTGGCCGACAGCTACGTGTTCGACAAAGAGGTCCGCGACTTCATGCGGCAGTCCAACCCGTGGGCGCTGCGTGGCGTCACCGAGCGGTTGTTGGAGGCCGCCGAACGCGGGCTCTGGGCCGAACCTGACGCGGACACACTCGACCAGCTGCGTTCGGTTTATCTGGAACTGGAAGGCGAACTCGAAGAATAGGCTGGGCCACATGAGTGGCGAGGTCGTGCGCGGCACGTCGCGGGTGCGGTTCCCCGGCATCAGCCCCCGGGCCTACGAACACCCCGCGGACCGCGGCGCGCTCGCCACACTGCGCTCGGTGCCCGGCTTCCCGGCCGTGCTCAAGGCGGTCGCCGGCGCGTTCACCGAACGCGGCGAACGGCTGCTGGCGCTCGCGTCGTGCATCCGCGTCGGCCCGAAGCAGTACCCGCGGCTGCACGAACTGCGCGCCGAGTGCGCCGCGATCCTGGACATCGACCCGGTGCCCGAAATGTACGTGATGCGCGACGCCGACCCGAACGCGTTCAGCATCGGCATCGACCAGCCGTTCATCGTGCTGACCAGCGGCCTGCTGGCGGCCACCGACATCGACGCGCAACGGGTCGCCGTCGGGCACGAACTGGGCCACGTGCTCTCCGGGCACGCGCTGTACCGCACGATGCTGTTCCGGCTGCTGAACATGGCCAACAGCATGTCCTGGCTGCCCGGCGGCTACTGGGGCATCCGCGCGGTCATCGCCGCGCTGATGGAGTGGTACCGCAAGGCGGAGATGTCGGC
>DASZXM010001048.1:0-5891 GCA_035546415.1 Pseudonocardiaceae bacterium | reverse complement strand
TCATCATCGCCGTCGTCCCCGACGATGATGACCACGCTCTCGCCCGCCTTGATGCCCAGGCCCATCACGGCCAGCACACTGGCCGCGTTCACCGCGTCGTCGGCCGTGCGGCCGATCCGCACCTCGACGGCCTTGCCGGCGGCCGCCTTCGCCAGGATCGCCGCCGGCCGGGCGTGCAGGCCGATCTTCGACCCGACCGTCACCCGCAGCTGCGCCACTGTCCGCCCTCCTACGGCTGGATGGTCACCTTGATCGCCTCGCCGCGGGCGACCGTGTCGATCGCGGCCAGCACGTCGGACAGCGGCATCCGGTGTGTCACCAGGTCGTCCACCCGCACGGCGCCGGTGGCGACCAGGTCCAGTGCCCTGGCGTTGTGGTCCGGGCTGGAACCGTTGGCGCCGAAGATGGTCAGCTCCCGGTAGTGCACCAGGTTGGAGTCCAGCGAGATCACCGGGTTGTCCTTGGGCAGCCCGCCGAAGAAGCTGATCCGGCCGCGCCGTGCCGCCATCTGCAGCGCGTCCTGCTGCGCCTGACCCGACGCGGCGGCCGTGATCACGACGTCCACACCACGGCCGTCGGTCAGCTTCCGCACCTCGTCGACGGCGTCCGTCTCACCAGCGCAGATCGCCGCGTCCGGCTGCACGAAACCGGCGGCCAGCGCCAACCGGCTCGCGTTCAGCTCCACCAGGTACACCTGCTTGGCGCCGCGCGCCCTGGCCAGCCGGACGTGCAGGCACCCGATCGGCCCGGCACCGACGACGACCACGGTGTCACCGTCGCCGACGCCGGCGAACTCCTGCCCGTTCAGCACGCACGCCAGTGGTTCGGTGACGGACGCCGACACGTAGTCCAGGCCGTCCGGGATCCGGTGTACGCCGTCCACGGCCAGCACCTTCGCCGGCACGATCATGTACTCCGCGAAACCGCCGTCGTAGTGGTAGCCCATGGACTCCTGGTTGGGGCAGATGGTCCGCCAGCCGCGCAGGCAGTCCGGGCACCGTCCACACGGGATGGCCGCGATGACCTGCACGCGGTCGCCGACCGCCCAGTCCGCGCCCTCTCCCACCTCGACCACCTCGCCGGCGATCTCGTGCCCGATCACCCTCGGCGGCACGATGTGGTGGTGGCCGAAGCGGAAGATCTTGACGTCCGTGCCGCACGTGGAGCAGGCCCGCACGCGCAGCTTCAGTTCGCCGGGACCCGCGGTGGGCTCGTCGGCGTCCTCGATCCGGATGTCACCTGGTGCGTAGAACCGGGCGACCTTCATGCCGATATCTCCTCGTCAGTCGAATGCAACAGCCGTAGCACCACGTCCACGTCCGTCGCGGTGCGCAGTTCCTCCGCCCGGCCCGGCGTGAGCAGGATCGTCGCCAGCGACGACAGCAGCGTGACGTGCTGGTTGCCGTCGGCGGCGATCGGGATGGCCAGGCGGACCCGGTTGCCGTCCCAGTCCACGCCGTCCGGGAACTGGAGCACGGCGATCGACGTGCGCAGCACGTGCCGGCGGGCCTCGTCGGTGCCGTGCGGGATGGCGACCTCCTCGCCGACGTACGTCGACACGGACGCCTCGCGTTCGTGCATCGCGGGCAGGTACGGCTCGGCGACGGCACCCAGTTCCAGCAGCACCCGGCCGCACTGGGCGATGACGTCGTGCTTGTCGGTGGCCGTCAGGCCGAGCCGCACCCCGCCGGCGGTCAGCACGCCACCGGCCTCACCCGCCAAGTTGACCACCGTCCCGGATGGCCGCCTCGACCTTGCCGAACAGCGGGTCGCCGAGGAACAGCTGGAAACCCAGCACCACCTTGTCCGGTGCGGACTTGCGCGCCCGGGTCAGCAGGGTCTGCTGGCACAGCACGAGATCCGCGTCGGACGGGATGCTGTTCACCGGCGTGTGTTCGACCTTCACCGAGTACTTCTTCAACTGTTTGCCCAGCTGCGCCGCCAGCATCACGCTGCTGCCCATACCGGCGTCACAGGCCACGACGACCTTCTTGACGTCCGAACCGTTGATCACGCTCATCTCATGCCTCCACAGGGGACGGTTGTGCCGTCTTGACGCTCTCCGGTGCGGACAGCTCCTCCTCCTCGCGCTCCAGCCTGCCGAAGCCGAACAGTGCCGAACCGATGAAGAACGAGACGGCCGCCGCGATCACCACACCCAATATGACACCGAAGTAACTGCCCTTCGGGGTCACGGCGAGCACGGCGATGATGCTGCCCGGCGACGGTGTCGCGGTCGTGCCGGCGCCGGTCAGCACGAACGTCAGGACGCCCGCCGCGCCACCGGCGATGGCGGCGAGGATCAGCTTCGGCCGGGCCAGCACGTACGGGAAGTAGATCTCGTGGATGCCGCCGAGGAACTGGATGACGATCGCGCCGGGCACCGACGGCCGCATCACCCGCGGCCCGAACAGCAGGCACGCCAACAGGATGCCCAGGCCGGGACCGGGATTGGGCTCCATCAGGAACTCGATCGCCTTGCCGTGGATCGCGGCCTGCTGCACGCCGATCGGCCCGAGGATGCCATGGTTGATGGCGTTGTTGAGGAACAGCACCTTGCCCGGTTCGATGATGATCGACGCCAACGGCAGCAGGTGCGCGTTGATCAGCGCCTGCACGCCGCTGCCCAGCCAGTTGGTCAGCGCCTGCACGGCGGGCCCGATGCCGAGCATGCCGAGCACGGCCATGGTGCCGCCGATGATGCCGGCGCTGAAGTTGTCCACCAGCATCTTGAAGCCGGGCGAGACCTTCTCGCCGACGTTGTCGTCCCACAGTTTCAACAGGAACGCGGTGAGCGGTCCGACGATCATGGCACCGAGGAACATCGGCACGTCCGACCCGACGGCGATGCCGACCGTGGCGACGGCACCGACGACGGCACCGCGCTGCCCGTGCACCAGCCGGCCGCCGGACAGACCGATCAGCACCGGCAGCAGGTAGTGGATGATCGGGTCGACCAGCTTGTCCAGTGTGGCGTTGGGCGCCCAGCCGGTGGGGATGAACAGCGCGGTGATCAGGCCCCATGCGATGAACGCGCCGATGTTGGGCAGCACCATGGCCGCCAGGTAGCCGCCGAACCGCTGGATGGCGGCGCGCATCTGTTCCAGCCGGCCGGGTTGTGCCGGCTCAGCAGCACTTGTCATGTTCGACCTCCTTGTCGCTCATGGGAGTTTGCGTCCCGGTCAGCCGGCATCACGCAACCGCCGGCCGGCGTCGATCCGTTCGTGCACCCGCACCAGGTCGGTGCGCACGTCGTCCGGGCCCGGCATCCGACTGCCGGGCAGCGATGCCGCTGCCGCGCCCCACGCGAGTGCCACGGCCAGGGCGTCGGGCCCGTGGGCGCCGCCGTGCAGGAAACCGGCGAGCATGGCGTCACCGGCGCCGACGGCGCTGCGGGCCACGGCGGGCGCCTCGCCGTACCAGTGCCCGTCACCGGACACCAGCACGGCGCCGTCCCGCCCGAGGCTGGCCAGCACGGCGCCAGCGCCCGCGCTGCGCAGTTCCTCGGCGGCTTCGACGACGTCACCGACGGTCCCGAGCGCGCGGCCGACCGCGGCCTCCAACTCCTCGCGGTTCGGCTTGACCAGCGCGGGGAACGCCTTGACGGCGGCGATGAGCGCGGGCCCGCTGGTGTCCACGGCAACCGGGGTCCGGGTGGGCCGCAGCCGGTCGATGAGGTCGGCGTAGGTGGTGTCCGGGACCCCGAAGGGCAGGCTGCCGCCCGCGACCACCCAGTCGGCGCCGTGCGCGTCCTCCTGGACGGCGGCGCAACAGGCGTCCAACTCGTCGGGGGCCAGCGGTTCTCCCGCCAGGTTGATCTTGGTGACCGTTCCGTCCGGCTCGACGACAGCGATGTTGCACCGGACGGCGGCGGCGACGGGCACGGCGACGAAGTCGATCCCGGCCGCGGTGAGCATGTCGGCCCGTTGCCGTCCCGCGCCGCCGCCGACCGGGAGAACGGCCCGGGACCGGGCGCCGTGGGCGGACAGGACGCGGGTGACGTTGATGCCCTTGCCGCCGGCGTGCTCGTACTCCCCGGTGGCCCGCAGCACGCCGCCGCGGCGCAGCTCGGCCACCTCGACGGTCCGGTCGACGCTCGGGTTCAGGGTCACCGTGACGATCACCGGCCGCCTCCCCGTTCCGCTTGTGACTCCAGGCACAGTTGCGATCTCGTGGGAGAGTACGTTGGATTACCTTCGTTTGCAAGGTTTAGCCTGCTTATTGGTGTGGCTCTGCGTTGTTTTGCGTGGTAGCGTGCGGTGCGTGTACGCGGAGGAACGGCAGCGCGCGATCATCGACCAGGCCCGAGCGGCCGGCCGGGTCGACGTCGCCCAACTGGCGACGGACTTCACGGTGACCACGGAGACGATCCGCCGCGACCTGACGATCCTGGAACGCCACGGCCTGCTGCGCCGGGTGCACGGCGGCGCGATCCCCGTCGAGCGGTTGGGCTTCGAACCGGCACTGGCCACCCGTGACGTCACGATGACGGCGGAAAAGGACCGCATCGCGAAGGCGGCCCTGGCCGAGGTACCGGCCGAAGGCGCGATCATGCTGGACGCGGGCAGCACGACGGCCCGCCTGGCCGACGCACTGCCGATCGACCGCGAACTGACAGTCGTCACCCACTCCCTGACGATCGCGATGGCACTGAGCGCCAGACCGAACCTGAACCTGATGCTGGTCGGCGGCCGCCTCCGCGGCCGCACACTGGCCACAGTGGACGACTGGGCCATGCGCGCACTGCACGACACGTTCGTGGAAGTGGCGTTCATGGCCACGAACGGAATCTCGATCGAACGAGGCCTGACGACACCGGACATGGCGGAGGCGGCGGTCAAGCGAGCGGCGATAGCGAGTGCACAAAGGACGGTCCTGCTCGCCGACCACACCAAGGTGGGCAACGACTGCTTCGCCCGCTTCGCGGACGTGGCCGACATAGACACGTTCATCACGGACGCTGCGATAGACTCGCGGGTGGCGGACGACTTCGCAGCCGCGGGCCCACGAGTGGTACGAGCGTAGATCATCACTCGATCGGGTGGATGTGATCATGAAGCCCGACAAGATCGGAACTAATCGCGGGCGCCGTTCGTTGCGTGCAAGAAACGGTGGGCGCGCGCGGCCCCTCAACCGCTGGAAAGCCATGCGCCCCAGGGTAATCCGAGCACTGGCGCTGCGGAGATGACCGGATACCTCCTGGGACACAGGGAGAAAGGAAGTGGGGCTGACCGCTCGGCGAAACACTCGCGTACGCGGCGAGGCGAACACTGGGTGCGCGGCGGGGACACTCGGTGCGCGGCGGGACACTCGGTGCGCAGCGGCGCCGACGCGTAAGCCAGAGCCAACGGGGCGCGCCCGAACCCGAACGGGACGCGCCTGAGCCCCAAGGGGGGCCCGAACCCGAGCGCTTGGGACGCGTCGGAGTCGCAGCCGCCGGGCGTGGCGCCCTGCGGAATGGCGCCCTGCGGAGGGGCGGACCTCCGGCGTTGGCTGTGCGGGGTTCTTTAAAGGAGGTCGCGCGGTTTGATCGTCACCCGCCCTGCTAGGCGGTCGCGATTGCCGCGAGGACCGCGTCAGCCAGTTCGGGGCGGCAGATGACCAGGTCCGGCAGGTAGGGGTGCGGCTGGTTGTAGCGGAGCGGCGAGCCGTCGGCGCGGCTCGCGTGCAGCCCCGCCGCCAACGCGACACCCACCGGCGCCGCCGAGTCCCACTCCCACTGGCCGCCGGCGTGCACGTACGCATCGGCGTCGCCGCGCAGCACGGCCATCGTCTTCGCGCCCGCCGACCCCATCGGCTGCAGCCGGGCACCGATCGTGTCGGCCACCGCCTGCGCGAACGCCGGCGGCCGACTGTCGCTGACGACCACGACCTTCCCGGGCCGGTTACCG
>DASZXM010001047.1:0-4506 GCA_035546415.1 Pseudonocardiaceae bacterium | reverse complement strand
CCCGCCACCCACCCCCGTGTCAGCCTGGACGGCCGTTCCCCCTGTGGTCACTTGCTCAGCGCCTGGTAGAGCAGCTGCTGCGGCACGAACCCGGCCGCGACCCGGCCGTCGGATGTGATCACCGCATTGCCGACGTCGGTGCTGATCAGCCAGCCCGAGCCCCACGTGCCGTGCACCGCCGTACCGATCTGGCGGACCAGGCCCAGCATCTGGCCGGTGCTGTTCGGCGAGTCACTGTTCGAGCGGGCGGCCTTGGGCACCTGCGCGACGATGACCGTGTCCCAACCGTCGCCGACCAGCTTCGGTTCCGTGCTGCTCGCGATTTCGGCCGAGTGCTGGTCGTGCTTGTCGCCGTTGGTGACGGTGGCGCCGGCGGGGACGCTGAAGTGGAACAGCGACGGGTCCTGCGCGCCCATGTCCAGGCTGGTGAAGCCGATCTGCAGCGCCGGCGAGTCGGTGTTCTCGGCCAGCACGGTCAGCCGCAGTGGAATCCTGGTCTGTGCGTCCACCGCGACTCGCACCTCGCGCAGCAGCGTGCGCTCCTGCGGCTTGGGCGTCAGCACCAGGTCGTAGGCCGACCTGCCGGCGACGACGTCAGTGCCGTCGACCGAGATCGTGCTGGTCTTCTGTATCGCCCCGACCAGGTCCCTGGCCGCCTTGGCCGGGTCGAGGTCCTGGGCCTTGGCCTTGTCGGACGCTGTCTTCTCGGCCTTGTGCACCGAGTGCTCGACGACGGACCGGTCTGCCGAGTCCCACTCGTACACGGTGGTGCCGTCGTCCACGATCGTCTGTTCGCTGGTAGCGGACGGGATCGAGATCCGACTGCGATCCTTGCCGTCCGTCCACACCCTGACCTCGCTGCCGTTGGTCGCAACCTGCGGCAGGCCGGGCACCGCGGGCAGCCCGAGATTGTTGTCCAACTGGACTGTGCCGGACATCGCTGGCACCTGCGCGGTCAGCACCGACTGCACGAGCGCGTCCGGTGTCGTTTTGGGCAGGGTGGGCGACTGGCCTGCGCCGGCCGGCGACGCGACGACGACCAGTGCCGTCACACCCGCCACCACACCGATCGCGGCTGCCCCCAGCGTTGCTTTCCTGCGGTCCATTCCTCCTCCTCGGATCGTTCCGTGCCACTGAGACTGCACCCGGCAAGCTGAGATGGCGCTGAGAACGCCGGCTTTGCTGAGAGACCGCTGAGAGGCGTGCGTGCGAACCGACCGGATACCGGCATTCTGTCACCGTGAGGCCACGCGTTCTTGTCGCCGATGACGAACCGGGGGTCCGGCGCGCGTTGGAGCGCGGCCTGACCGCCGAGGGCATGGACGTCGCGGGCGCCGCCGACGGGCCCAGCGCGCTGCGAGCGGCGTTGACCGGCGCGTTCGACGTCGTCCTGCTGGACATCATGCTGCCCGGGCTGTCCGGGTACCGGGTATTGGAGCGGTTGCGGTCGGAGGGTGTGCCCACGCCCGTGCTGCTCGTGTCGGCCAAGGACGGCGAGGTCGACCAGGCCGACGGGCTGGACCTGGGTGCCGACGGTTACCTGGTGAAGCCGTTTTCGTTCCGGGTCCTGGTCGCGCAGGTGCGCGCCCTGTTGCGCCGGTCGACGGCCGAGGCCACGCGCACCACGCTACGGATCGGTGAGCTGGACGTGGAGCGGGCGAAACGGCAGGTCCGCTGGGCCGGGGCGCCCGTGCCGCTGAGTCCGAGGGAGTTCGCGGTCCTCGA
This sequence comes from Pseudonocardiaceae bacterium, assembly GCA_035546415.1. Taxonomy (GTDB): domain Bacteria; phylum Actinomycetota; class Actinomycetes; order Mycobacteriales; family Pseudonocardiaceae; genus DATEPR01. The sequence continues at coordinate 2,781 of DASZXM010001047.1, read as the reverse complement.
CGTGCTCGTCGGGCGGGCCGGCGCGGTCGTCACCAAGGACGAGCTGCTGCGCGCCGTCTGGGGGGACGAGCAGGCGGCGACGCGCAACGCCGTCGAGGTGTACGTCGGCTACCTGCGGCGCAAGCTGGAGGCCGTGGGAGCCGGGGATGTGTTGCGGACCGTGCGCGGGCACGGCTACCTGGTCACGACACCGGAGCTGGACGCGGCGCTCGGCGAGCAGCGCGGTTGACGGACGTGGCACCGATTCGCTGGCTGCGCCGCTGGTGGCTGCGGCGCACCGTGCGGTCGCGGATCACGCTGGTCGCGACCACGGTGACCGTGCTGTGCCTGGTCGCGCTGGCCCGGCTGATCAGCGGGTTGCAGGGCAGCCTGCTGCTGGACGCCGCCGACACGGACCTGCATTCGCACCTCGACGGGGCGTCGGCGCTGGTCACGCAGGGCCATCTGCCGACGTCCGTGCCCGGCGGGATCACCCTGCGGGTCCTGGACCGGTCCGGCGCGCCTGCCGACGGCGGGCCGCCGGTGGAGCTGCCGTTCCACGGCATCGAGACGCTCGAGTCCGGGCAGGGCCTGCTGGACACGTCGGTGAGCCCGCCGCGCCGCTGGCTGGGCACGATGGTGAGCACGCCGGACGGCAGCCAGCGACTGGTCATCGCCGGGGCGGCGCTGGTCGGGTACGACCAGGCGCAGTGGCTGGCCTTCCAGTGGCTGCTGGTGGCGGCCGTGCTCGGCGGTGCGGCGTCGGGTGTCGCCACCTGGCTGGGTGTGCGCGCGGCATTGCGACCGTTGCACCGCACGCGGGTCGCCGCGGCCGCTTTGCCACCGGGACAACGACTTCCGGTGCCGGAGGCGCGCGACGAGGTGCGGGCGATGGCGGAGGAGATCAACAACCTGCTGGCCCGCCGGGACGAGGCGCGGCAGCGGTTGCAGCGGTTCACCGGTGACGCGGCGCACGAGCTGCGCTCGCCGGTGGCGTCGATCCGCGCGCAGGCCGAGGTGGCCGTGTTGCATCCCGACGCCGGCTTCGCGCAGGAGGTGCTGGCCGACGTGGTCGCCGAGTCGGAACGGTTGTCGGCGCTGATCGACGATCTGCTCGTGCTGTCCAGATCGGACGCCGGCGAACTTCCCTCGGCGGGACCGGTCGACCTGGCGCTGGCCGCACAGGCAGCGGTGGCGCGGCTGCCGCAGGACGGTCCGTCGGTGCGGCTGCGCATACCGACGCAGTCGTCGTCGGTATGGGCTGCGCCCGGCGAACTGGACCTGGTGCTGGACAACCTGTTGCGCAACGCGGCGCGGCACGCGCGAGCGCAGGTGACGGTGTACGTGCTGCCGACGGTCGGCGGTGGAGCGCGGCTGCTCGTGGACGACGACGGCCCCGGAGTGCCCGAAGAGCACCGAACCCGCGTCTTTGATCGATTCTACCGCGTGCACGACGACCGCGGCCGGGCCACCGGCGGGTTCGGACTCGGGTTGGCGCTGGTGGCGGAGGTGGTGCGGCGCCGGGGCGGCACGGTCGGGGTGAGCGAGTCGCCCGACGGCGGTGCCCGGTTCGATGCGCGATGGCCGGGTGTGCCCAGACCGTGAGGTCACCCGATCGGTACTGGTCCTGGCCGGGCAGGATCAACGCGTGGCATCGGAGCACCCGCCGCTGGTGAGCGGCACGATCCTGGTCGACGCGCCGGTGCGCACGGTCGCGGCGGCGCTGGCCGAGCCGTGGCTGATGCGGCGCGCGCTGGACACGGTCGGCGTGCGGATGCGGCCCTTCCGCGGCGACCAGCTCGGTGCCGGCGACGAACTGGAGCTGTCGCTGTTCCGGCTGCCGCTGCGCCTGCGGGTGGCGCGGGCCGACGAGGACGGGCTGGTGCTGGTCAGCCTGGGTGGCGGCCCTCGGGTGCGGGTGCGGGCCACGACGGCGGTGTCGGACGGCGGGACGCTGGTGACGTACGGCGTCGGCTGGACGTGGCACGGCGTCGGCACGGCCCGCGGGACGGCGTCGCGGCTGGTTCGGACGCTGCTGCTGGGCGTCCGCGACCGGGCGGAGCAACTGGTCACGGCACCCGTGGTGGTCGGAGCGGCGATCACGGCGGACGGTCGGGTCCTCGCCGCGCAGCGTGACCGGCCGCCCTCGGCCGCCGGCCGGTGGGAGTTCCCCGGCGGCAAGGTCGAACCGGGCGAGGACGAGCGGGCCGCGCTGGTCCGCGAGTGCCGCGAGGAACTGGCCGCGGACATCACGGTCGACGAGCGGCTCGGCCCGGATCTGGTGCTGGCCAACGGATGGGTGCTGCGGCTGTACCTGGCACGGCTGACGAACGCAGCCAGCCCGACGGCAGGCGAACATCGAGCGATCCGCTGGGCGACGGCCGACCGGCTGCCGACGCTGAACTGGCTGCCGCCGGACCGAATCGTGTTGCCGGGTTTGGCGGTGGCGCTGCGCATGTCGGACGAGACCGGAGTACGCACGGCTGGTGTTTGCGAGACCACCGGATAGTGGCAGTGCGGGTGACGGTGAGCCAGCCGAGCAGCGATGTCGCAGCTGACGTGTGCGAGCCGGTCACGCAGTGGTGCCGTGCCCGAAGTGGGGGCGAGCGTCGGGGCCGTGGAGGAGTGAGTTGTCCACAACGGACTGGGTTGTCCACAGGCTGGGCGGTTCTCGTTTTCTGGTCCTGACCTGCGGCGATAGGCTGGCCGAGGGCCGGAGCCCCCGGGCGGGAGGGGCGTCGTTTCTGGGTGGCGTTTCGGGTGTTTGCTGGGTGTTCGCTTGCTCGGTGTTCTGGGCAGGGC
>DASZXM010001046.1:0-2695 GCA_035546415.1 Pseudonocardiaceae bacterium | reverse complement strand
GGTCCCGGTGGCCACGCTGCCCCACGGCAGGCGGCCCAGCCCGCGGCCCAGGCCGTCGCCGACACCCCGGGACGGCCCGAGCCGGCCGGATCTGATGCTCGTCGAGGTCGGCAATGGCCGCGTCGCCGCGCAGCTGCTGCTGGCGCCGCCGGTACTGCTGTTCGTCGGCCTGCTCGCGGTGTCCCTGGTGACCAACGCCGCCCGCCTGGGCACCCACCTGGCGGGCGGGTCGCTGCTGCCGGCGCAGGGTGTCGCCGCGACGTGGTCGGACTACCTGGCGTCGTGGCACGCGGTCGCGGGCGGTACGGCCGCTCCGGCTCCGGCGACGCTGGCCGTGATCGGCGCGCTGGGCACGCTGCTGTGGCCGCTGGGCGGGCCGCCGACGGCGGTCGCGGTGCTGCTGCTCGGCGACGCGCCACTGGCCGGTGTCCTGGCGTACGCGGCGACACGACGGCTGCCGGTTCGCCGGTGGATCCGCGCGATGGTCGCGGCAGGCTACGGCCTGCTGCCGCCTGCGACGGCGGCGGTCGCGCAGGGCAGGCTGGACGTCGTCGTCACGCACATCCTGCTGCCGCCGGTGCTGGTCGGGATCATGACGGTGCTCAACCCGTCGTACCGAGGTGCCGCGTCGCGCTGGCTGTCGGCGGCCGCCGGGTCGTCCATCGGGCTGGCCGTGATCGGCGCGTTCGACCCGCTCGTGCACGCGATGGTGGTCGTCATCGCACTGGTCGGGTTCGTGGTGGTGCCCGGAGCGGCCGGTGACGGACGACGCCGGGTGGCGGCGCTGTTCGCGGTCGTGCTGCTGCCGCTGGCGCTCCTGCTGCCGTGGCCCGCGGTCGTGCTGGCCCACCCGACGGTGCTGTTGAGCGGCGTCACCGGAACAGCGCAGGCGGTCCGGGTGGCCGGCACGTCGCTCGTCGCCCTCGACCCCGGTGGCTCCGGGACGTCGTTGGCGGGCGCGCTGGTGCTGCTCGCGGTGATCGTCGGAGTGGCGCTGCGGCCGCGGCGGGCGGTGCTGCCGGGGGTCGCGGTGGCGGCCCTCGGGGCGGCGGCGGTCGGCGTGCTGGCCGCGCGCGGATACTGGACCGGAGCGCCGATGATCATGGTCGGCTGCGGGCTGCTGTGGGCGCTGCTGGGCGCGTGCCGCACGGACCGCGCACGCCGGCAGCCGCTGCCCGTGGTGCGTGTACTGGCCGGTCTGGCCGCGGTGGCGCTGGCGGTCGTGGCGGTGGGCACGGTGTGGGTCGGTCGATCCGGACCCTTGCGGGACAACGGTTTCCCCGTCCTGGCACCCGCGCTGGCCAGCGAGTTGGCCGACACCGGTCGCTCCACGCTGGTGTTGGCGGCGGACGGCCAGCCGACCCGGCAGGCAGGGGGCCGGCTGCCCGCGTTCGGCGACGACGACCTCGCACCCGTCCCCGGCTCGGCACAGCGGTTGGCGCGCTGGGACGCCGACCTCACGTCCGGCGACCCCGACCGCACAGCGGCGGCGGTCGCCGAAGCGGCCACGGCGGGGGTGCTGTTCGTGGTCCTCCCCGACGACGCGACGGCATCACGGTTCACGTCAGCGGTCGGGAACCTGGCATCCCCGGTGTCCCACACGTCCGACGGCCGCCCGGTGGAACGGCTGCAACCGGCCAGCGGCGCGGCGACCCTCATCTCGCCGGTACTCGCCCAACAGGCGGTCACCGGTGGCCGGCCACCGACCACACTGGGCGCGGAGGGCATCTCGCCGGTGGACGCGGCCCCGCCGGACGTCGCGGTGCGGGTGTCGGAAGGAGCACTGGGCAGGTTGCTCGTGCTGGCGGCGGAGGACGAGGACGGCTGGGTGGCCACGATCGACGGCCAACCGGCCCCGACGGTTCGCGCGTGGGGCCACCTGGTGGCGGTGTCGGTCCCGATGTCAGCGGCGGACGTCACGATCGAGGTTCCCTCGACGCTGCGCGACGCCCTGTTGCTGGTCGAGGCAGCGGTGCTGCTGTTCGCGGCGCTGACGGCGGTGCCGGGGCGGCGGGCGCGGTAGTCCGGACGCGCACGGCGCCGTGTGGTGTGGGTGGCGTGGTGCGGGTGGCGGTGCGGTGCGGACGGCGCGGCGTTGTGCGGTGGGCGGCGTGATGTGCACGGCGGTGCGGGGGGTGCGGCGGGGCGGGCGGGGGGTGCGGGCGGCGTGATCCGGCGGCGTGATCCGGCGGCGTGATGCGGGCGGCCCGTCGAGCCGCGCGAGCGTCCAGGCGGTCGCCATGCGGCGGGACCGCCAGCGTGTCGACCGCTCGGCGTGAGCGCTGGGGCGTGTCGACTGTTCGGCGCGAGCACCCGCGTGTCGACCGCTCGGCGAGGCTGGCCGAGCGTGTCGACTGTTCGCTGAGGGACGAACAGTCCGGCCGCCGCAGCTCGCCGAAGAGACGACACGCGCGGCGGCCGCGCCGCTGGCTATACCCGCAGGTGAAGCTGGCCGGGCGTGTCGACGGTTGGGCGGGGTCGGCCGGGCATGTCCGCGGCTGGGCGGGAATGCTCGGCGTGTTGACCGCTCGCCGGGAGTGCTCAGGCGTGTCGACCGTTCGCTGTGCGCGTATTTCAACGACCGGCGCCCGCGTGTGTCGTCGCTTCGGTGGGTCGGGGCGGTCGGACTGTCCGCGCTCGGCTGAAAGTTCCGGGCGTGTCGACCGCTCGGGGAGGCCGCGCGGGCGGGGTGTTC
>DASZXM010001045.1:0-4931 GCA_035546415.1 Pseudonocardiaceae bacterium | reverse complement strand
TGCGGACGTAGCGGCCGGTGCCGGAGACGTTCAGGGTCTGGGTGCCGCCGGTCCCGGTCGTGGTGGAGTAGATGCTGGTCCAGTTGGTGCCGTCGGCGGACGTCTGGATCTGGAACGACTTGCCGTACGCGGCTTCCCAGTTCAGGCCGACCTGGCAGACCGTCACGCTGGCGCCCAGGTCGACCTCGATCCACTGCGGGTCGGCGAACGCGCTGGACCAGCGGGTGCCGGTGTTGCCGTCGGTGGCGTTGCTCGCGGGGAAGGTGGCGTTCTCCGTCGACGACGCCGTCGTGGGCCGGTTGACAGCGGCATCCGTTGTGCCGCAACCGGACCCGGTGTTGGCCGAGCCGTAGACCTGGAACTCCCACAGTGAGTAGCCGTACGGCGTGCCGCGGGCGGTGCCGTACATGCGGACGTAGCGGCCGGTGCCGGAGACGTTCAGGGTCTGGGTGCCGCCGGTCCCGGTGGTCGTGGAGTAGATGCTGGTCCAGTTGGTGCCGTCGGTGGACGTCTGGATCTGGAACGCCGACGCGTACGCGGCCTCCCACTGGAGCACCACCTGGCTGACGGCGACGTTCGACCCGAGGTCCACCTCGATCCACTGCGGGTCGCTGAACGCGCTGGACCAGCGGGTGCCGGTGTTGCCGTCGGTGGCGTTGCTCGCCGGGAACGTGGCGTTCTCCGTGGAGGACGCCGTCGTCGGCCTGCCCTGCGACAGCAGGCTGCTGGCCGCGTGGGCGGTGGGCCCGGCGATGATGACGGAATAGGCGGCCACGCAGGCCACGACGAGGGCGCCGAGGGTCGCCGGCAAATATCGGGGCAGTCTCCGGCGCGCCAGTGCGCCGGAGGAGAGGACCTTCATGGTTTTCTCCCGTCGGTAACCGCTTTCAGGAAAAGGATGGTGGCGTCGGAAATCGCCTGTCAAGCTCGACCATTGGCGGTATTCGGAGAAAATGTGAACCGATCCGATCTCGTGCAACCGATTCAGTGCCGGTAGTCGCGGTTCCGGAACGGGACGGCGGTGGGGCGCCCGCCCCCCCAGGCGAGCGCCCCACCGAACCGTCACCGATCGTCAGCTGTCGCCGAAGCGGATCGATCCGAGCGTGTCGCCGATGCCGACCTGGGACACGTCGTTCACGTTGTCGCTGACCACCACGGACCTGCCGGTGCAGCCGGGACCCGACCACAGCTTGAACGGACCGCCGGACAACACCTGCAGCGACTTGATGCCTTGCGGGACGTCCTCGCAGCCCGGGCCCGCGAGGGTGGACGAACCGTTGGGCTCGGTCAGGTTGGCACCGGTGTCCAGGATCAGCGAGCCGTTGCCGAGCGTGGTGTTCGGGCCCGAGCCGCCGCTGCCGGCGGCGGGCGGTGCGGTCGTGGTGGCGGCGGTCGAGCCGGTGCCGGTCGAATCGGTGCCGGTGTCGGCGCTGACGCCGAAGCGAACCGACTCGATCGCGTTGTCGAAGCCGATGTCGGCCAGGTCGGCCACGCCGGTGGTGAGCACCTGCGACTTTCCGGTGCAGTTCGGGCCGGTCCAGATCTTGATCGGGTTGCCGGACAGCTTCAGCGACGACGCGACGTCCTTGCGGAACACCGCCTCGCAGCCGGTGCTGCCGGACAGCTGCTGCGATCCTTCGTCGGCGAAGTTCGCGTCGTCGAACAGTGTCACGGTCGTGTCAGCGGACGTGCTCGTCGTGGTCGACGGCGACGAGCCGCCGGACGTGCTGGGCAGGCCGCCCGGGGGGAGGGCCTTGTTGCCGTGCGGCGTGACGCCGAACCATGTGCCGCCGACGTTCTCGCCGTTGGTGTCGCCGGGGTTCTTGTCGCCGCTGAACCGGTAGATCGGGTGGTTGTGGATGGTCAGCTGGAGCGTGCCGTCGTGCCGGCGGATCACACCGACCTCGGACTTCGGCACACCGTCCAGGAAGACCTTGCTGCCCGGCTCGACCAGCTCCGGGGGCCACTTCATCGCGCATGCGCCGTCGCAGTTGGACTCGGGCGGGTTCGTGGTGTCGTTGTCGAAGCGGTACAGCACGAAACCGGCGCCGTCCAGCACGACCGGGTTCAGGTCACCGGCCTTCCCCGCGGTCAGCTGCACCCATTTCCGGGCGGGCGGATCATTCCGGCGGCCGGGGTAGAAATCGCCGGTGCCGGCCGGTGCCTTGTGCTGTTTCGCGGTGCCACCCAAGTAGTGCAATGCCGAGGTCAGGCTGGCATTGGTGACGTTGCCGGTCGACGTTTCCGGCGCACCGGAAACAGTGGAACCGCAGGCGGCGATTGCGACGGCGCCGGCGGACAACAGGACAGCAAGGGACGCAACTCGTACACGGTTCATTGCTCATTACTCCCGAAAGAATGGTGCCGGGTTTCGTTATCCCCTGGCGCGTTCAGCCATCAACACGTGGGCCACCCGGAGACGGTTCACGGGAGTTCGGCATGATCCGGATCACACGGCTAGGGTGGGCGCGGTGACGGACAACCGCGCTGCCCGCACGGCGATCGGTCCGATGGTGATCGTCGCGCTCGACCAGTACGACCCGCATCCGCTGATCAGGGACGACCTGGCCGCCCGACTGCTGCCCGGGGCCACGCGGCTCATGGTGGCCGCGTGCCGGTGGCGGCCGCTGCGGCAGGCGGTGGTCCGGTTGACCGAGAAGCAGATGCCCGGCCTGTGGGCCGGCATGCTGTGCCGGAAGCGGTACATCGACGACGCGGTGACCGGCGGTCCGGTCGTGATCCTGGGCGCGGGCATGGACACGCGGGCCTACCGGCTGCCCGACCTGGGGGACGTCTACGAGGTCGACCAGCCGGGCAGCATCGAACGGAAACGGCGGCTGGTCACGTCGCTGCTGGGCACGGTCCCGGACACACTGGTGCCGACGGACTTCGAGACCCAGGACGTGGCCGACACGCTGGCCGCCGCCGGCTACCGGCCCGACCGGCCGACGACCTTCGTCTGGGAGGCGGTCACGCAGTACCTGACGCAGGACGCGGTGCACGCCACGTTCGGCTTCCTGGCCACGGCCCCCGCCGGCAGCCGGCTGGTGTTCACGTACGTCCGGAAGGACTTCCTGGACGGCCGGAACCTGTACGGCGCCGCGGCGGCGTACCAGAACTTCGTCGTCCGCAACCGGCTGTGGAAGTTCGGGTGGGCCCCGGACGAGGTGCCCGACTTCCTCGCCGGCTACGGGTGGCGCCAGGTGGAACAGGTCGGTCCGGCCGAGCTGACCGAACGGTACGTGCGCCCGAGCGGCCGTGACCTGCCGGTCTCCGAGATCGAGCGCACGGTACTGGCCGAGAAGGTCAGCTGAACGCCAGTCCGTCGAAGTCGCCGGACGAGCGCCACGCGTCGATGAACCGGAAGTACGCCGTGGCGCCCTTCGGGTAGCCGACGTTCAGTTTGCGCGGCTCGGACGGCTGGCCCTCGTTGTTGTAGTAGCCCGGTGTGCAGTCGGGGGAGCCGAACATCCGGCCCGGACCGGAGAGCAGCATGTCCACCCAGCCGTCCTCGGCCGCCCGCGTGGCCTCCACCTGCGAGTACCCGTTGTCCAACGCGTGCTTGATCGTCACCGCGATCGTCCGGCCCGCCTCGGTGAGGTTGTGCGGGACGTTCGAGATCAGCATCGCGCCCTGCGTGGGCTGCACCATGAACGCGTTCGGGAAACCGTGCACGTGGATGCCGTGCAGCGTGCGCATGCCGTTGCGCCAGTGGTCGGACAGCCGCACGCCGTCGCGTCCGGTCATGTCGTAGCCGGCGCGCCGGGTGTACTCGGTGCCCACCTCGAAGCCGGACGCGTAGATGACGCAGTCGACCGGATACTCGACGTCCGCGACGACGACACCGGTCGGCGTGATCCGCTGCACGCCCTTCCCATCCGTGTCGATCAGGTGCGTCGACGGCTCGTTGTAGGCCTGGAGGTACTCGTCGTGGAAGCACGGCCGCTTGCACAGTTGCCGGTACCAGGCCTTCAGGTTCCGCGCCGTCTCCGGGTCGCGGACGATCGAGTCGACGCGCGCCCGGATCTCGGACATCTTCTCGTAGTCCGAGTCCTCGAACGCGGCCAGCATCTTCTCCTGCGTCAACTGGTCCGGCGGCAGGGCCGTGATCTTGGCCCGCATGCGGCGGGACAGGTCGGTCCAGCCGTCCATCACCAGGTCCTCGACCACGTCGCCACCGGTCTGGTTGGCGGTGAAGTTCTCCAGCCACCGCTGCTGCCAGCCCGGCGTGGCGATCGACGCGAACCACTCGGGGTCGGTCGGCCGGTTGTCGCGGACGTCCACCGACGACGGCGTCCGCTGGAACACGTACAGTTCGCCGCACGCCTTCGCCAGGTGCGGCACGACCTGAACCGCGGTCGCACCGGTGCCGATGAGCGCGACCCGCTTGTCCGCCAACCGGTCCATCGGCGTGCCCGACGGGTCCCCGCCGGTGTACTCGTAGTCCCACCGGCTGGTGTGGAACGCGTGACCGGCGAACGTTTCGATGCCGGGAATGCCGGGCAGCTTGGGCACGTGCAGCGGCCCGGTGCCCATGATCACGAACTGGGCCGTCAGCTCGTCGCCGCGGTTGGTGCGGATGACCCAGTGCGGCGCTCGCCACTCCAGGTCGGTGACCTCGGTGTGGAACAGGGCCCGGTCGTACAGGTCGTACTGCTTGCCGATGCGCCTGCTGTGCTCCAGGATCTCCGGCCCGTGCGCGTACTTCTCGGTCGGCATGTGGCCGGTCTCCTCCAGCAGCGGCATGTACACGAACGACGCCGTGTCGCACTGCGCTCCCGGGTACCGGTTCCAGTACCAGGTGCCGCCGAAGTCGCCACCCTTCTCGATGATGCGGACGTCACCGACGCCGGCTTCCTTGAGCCGGGCGCCGGTGACGAGTCCCGCGAAACCGCCGCCGATGAACACGACGGTCGCATGGTCGGTCAGCG
>DASZXM010001044.1:0-2432 GCA_035546415.1 Pseudonocardiaceae bacterium | reverse complement strand
CAGCCCGCGGCGAGCAACGCGGCGTCCCTCTGGGAGGCGCACACGGCGGTGGACGCCGTGCCGGTCGACGTGAACGGGCAGCCGCAGTGGCAGCCCCAGCCGGCCAACGGCACGACGCCGGCATCGACGGCGCGACCCGAGGTGGACGCCCCGACCGAGCGCCTGCCGATCTACGAGGCCGTCCTGTCGCAGTGGTTCCGCGCCGACGAGGTCGCGGAGGGCGGCGCCCAGGAGGTGGCGGTGGCCACACCGGCGCCGGCCGCGGCGCCGGCACCCACCACGAACGAGGGCGGCCTGCCCACCCGGGTACCGGGCAGGGCGGGTGCGGCGGCCGGGTTCGGCATGTCCGACCGGCTGGCCGGCCTGGACGCCGACAAGACACAGACCACCAGCACCCTCGGCAACGGGTTTGCCGCAGCGGCCAACGGCACGTCGACGCTGGACGACGCGTCCGCTGGCTGGCAGACCCCGGCCGATGAGGGCTGGCAGCGGGCGGAGGCCCTGCTCACGCCGGTTTCCGACGTGACATCGGCCGGCCTGCCCAAGCGGGTTCCCAAGGCCCATCTCGTCCCCGGTTCGGCCGCGCCGCGGTCCGACTCGGGCGGAGGCCAGGCATCGGGTGGCGGCACGGCACAGGCCACCCTCGCCGCACCGCCAGTGCCGCCGCGCTCCGCTGCCGCGGTCCGTGGTCGCATGTCCAGCTTCCAGCAGGGCCTACGTCGCGGTCGCCACACTTTGTTAGAGGCATATTCTGGCGAGGCTTCCCATCCATCCGCGCATCGTGCCGACGAGGAGCAGGAGTGACAGCGTCCGTTCAGCAGCCAGGTAGTTTCGGCTGGCTCATCACCGACTTCGTACGTCGAGTGCCAGGCGTCGCGCACGCAGTGGTCGTCTCGGCGGACGGTTTGCTGCTCGCCGGCTCGCAGGGCCTGCCGCGAGACCGGGCGGAACAGCTCTCCGCAGTGGCTTCCGGCCTGGTCAGCCTTACCCAAGGCGCGGCCAGGTGCTTCGAAGCCGGTGCGGTCAACCAGACCGTGGTCGAGATGGACAGGGGCTACCTGTTCCTCATGTCGATCAGCGACGGATCGTGCCTCGGTGTCCTCGCGGCGCCGAACTGCGACATCGGGCTCGTCGCGTACGAGATGACACTGCTGGTCGAACGTGTCGGCCAGCAGATGACGCCCGAACTTCGTGCGCAGCTTCAGGGCGCAGTGCGTAGATGATGACCAGATCGAGAAATCACGTGTGACTGACCGGCGGTGATACGAGATGACCCCTGATCGTGGCCGGCACGGAGAACGTGTCGGCGACCGGTTCGACTACCGGCGCTGGGCCGCTGACGGGTTTCATCTCTACGACGACGACGGGTACGACGACGACCGCCGCGACGACGAGCGTGACGAGTACCTTCCGAATGTGGTTACGGGTGACTCCGATCCGGTGTTGGATAGGTCGAGCGGAGATCAACCACCAGGCGCTGGGGAGCGAGGACACAGCGAGATGGCGGACGGCGAGTTTTACGAACCCGCTGACCACGCCGGATCGGACATACCGAACCGGTTCGATATCAGTGGCTACCGGAACGGCCTGTTCGGCGGTCCCGGGGCCGACCTCTTCGGTGAACCGGGGTTGGTGGCCAGTGACCGGGCGAGTTCCGCGTGGCAGCGGCCCGCGATACCGCCCGTGCAGCAGACGCCGCCACAGGATCCGGTCACCGAGACCGGGTCCCTGGTCCGTCCCTACACGCGGACGGGCGGGCGGACCCGCTCGGACTACGATCTGGCGATCGAGGCGCTGGTCTCCACCAGCGACCGTGGCTGGGAGATGGAAGAAGCCCTGCTGCCCGAGCACAGATCCATCTGCGAACTGTGCATGGACACCAGGTCGGTGGCTGAGGTCGCCGCCCATCTACGGTTGCCGCTGGGTGTGGTGCGGGTTCTGATCGGTGACATGGCCGGCATGGGGCTGGTCGTCATCCACTCCAGTGGGATGGTCGTGGGTGACCGGCCATCCATGGACTTCCTGGAAAGGGTGCTCAGTGGTCTTCGGAGGCTCTAACACGCGCGGTGTGCCGCAACCACCGAGCGGCCGGAAGGCGACGACCTCGGCGAAGATCGTCGTGGCCGGCGGTTTCGGTGTCGGGAAGACGACGCTGGTCGGTTCGGTGTCCGAGATCGTCCCGCTGACCACCGAGGCGGTCATGACGGACGCCAGCATCGGTCACGACGACCTGTCGGCGACGCCCAACAAGACGACGACGACGGTGGCCATGGACTTCGGCCGCCTGTCGCTGGACTCGGACCTGATCCTGTACCTGTTCGGCACGCCCGGCCAGGACCGCTTCTGGTTCATGTGGGACGAGCTGACGCGCGGCGCCGTGGGCGCGGTCGTGCTCGTCGACACCCGCCGGCTCGAGGACTCGTTCCCCGCGG
>DASZXM010001043.1:0-5917 GCA_035546415.1 Pseudonocardiaceae bacterium | reverse complement strand
AGTGCCACGTACAGGTCCGCCGCCGCCGCGACCTGCGGCGCGGCGTGCCCGCTCAACTCGTCGAACCCGTCCCGCAGGGAACCGACGAACGACGCGATCACGACACCCAGGACGATCGCCGGTAGTACGACGGTGCCGGTGAGCAGCCGGATCATCCCGGGTGTGCTCAGTCTCCCCCTGCGCGCCTCGACACCAGGAGCGCGCACCGCGACAGCCACCACATCCGCACGCTATCCACGGCCGAACACGGCGTGATCAAGGTCAACACAATGACAGGCGAACAACTGGTGACGCCTGGCGGCAGCGCAATGGACAGTGTGTACGAGTCCGGCGGCAACGGTGGACACTCTGACACTGCACTTTCGTGCCCGCTACGCCCACGATTCCCGGATGCGACCGCACGCGGCAGCCAGGGCACGCCCGTGGCCCGGTCGCGCCGATCTCCCGTATCACGTGGCACTACGCGTTCACACAGCGGAAACACGCCGCACTGAGACTGTGCCGGTCCACTCCTCGACGCGACGGGGGTAAGTCATGCCACCGACCGACCAGACCACCGCCATAGCGACCCAGGTCACGTACGCCGACGGTCGGGTCGACCTCGCCGACCGCGCCGCCATCGACAGCAGCCCGTACAGCAACACCGAACTCGCGCCCGTGCCCGTGGAGAAGCGCACGTGGACCACCTACAACTACGCGGCGCTGTGGATCGGCATGTCGCACAACCTGCCCACGTACGCGCTGGCGTCCGGCCTGATCGCGATCGGGATGAACGCCTGGCAGGCGCTGATCACGATCGCGCTGGGCAACCTGATCGTCCTCGTCCCGATGCTGCTCAACAGCCACGCTGGCACCAAGTACGGCATCCCGTTCCCGGTGTTCGCCCGGGCGTTCTTCGGGGTCCGCGGCGCCAACCTGGCCGCGCTGCTGCGGGCGTTCATCGCGTGCGGCTGGTTCGGCATCCAGACGTGGATCGGCGGCGAGGGCATCTACGAGATCTTCGGCAAACTCGCCGGTGACGGTTGGCTGCACGCCGGCCAGTTCCTCGGCCAGCCGTGGTCGCTGTGGCTGTCGTTCGCGATCTTCTGGGTGATCCAGATCGGTATCATCTGGCGCGGCATGGACACGCTGCGCCGGTTCGAGAACTGGGCGGCGCCGTTCGTGCTGGTCGTGTTCGTCGCGCTGCTGATCTGGGTGGTCAGCGAGGCGGGCGGCTTCGGACCGCTGCTGACCCAGCCCGGTTCACTCGGCTGGGGCAGCGCGTTCTGGACGGTGTTCCCCGCGTCGCTGATGGGCATGATCGCGTTCTGGTCGACGATGTCGCTGAACATGCCCGACTTCACCCGGTTCTCCCGCAGCCAGCACAGCCAGCGGATCGGCCAGGTGCTGGGCCTGCCGACGACGATGACGTTCTTCTCCGTGTTGTCCGTTCTCATCACGTCCGGCACGATCGCCGTCTATGGGAAGGCGATCTGGGACCCGATCCAACTGGCCGCGAAGTTCTCCAACCCGGCCGTGGTGATCCTCGGCCTGGTCACGGTCCTGGTGGCCACGGTGTCGGTGAACGTCGCCGCCAACGTGGTGTCACCCTCGTACGACTTCTCCAACGCCGCCCCCAAGTGGGTGAGCTTCCGGATCGGCGGCCTGATCACCGGTGTCGTCGCGGTGCTGCTGCAGCCGTGGCGGCTGCTGGCCAACCCGCACGTGTACATCTTCGTGTGGCTGGGCTTCTACGGCGGCCTGATCGGTGCCGTGGCCGGCGTGCTGGTGTGCGGGTACTGGGTGATCCGGCGGACCCGGCTGCAACTGGCCGACCTGTACCTGGCGAAGGGCAGGTACTGGTTCGCCGGTGGCTGGAACGTGCCCGCGGTGGTGGCGACCGTCATCGGTGCCGTGCTGGCCGTCGGGGGCGCCTATTCAGCCCCGGGACAGGGCCCGTTCCCGGAGGACGGGTTGATCCCGTTCCTCAAACCGCTCTACGACTACAACTGGCTGGTCGGGTTCGCCGCCGGTTTCGTCGTCTACCTCGTGCTGTCCCTGCCGGCACGCAGTAACGCGCCCGCTCCGGTGGCGTCCGCCGTCGCCGCTTCCGAATGACACAAGGGAGACAAGCAAGTGGCAGAGATCGTCAGGGCCGGGTTGGTCCAGCAGAAGTGGACCGGCGACAAGCAGACGATGATCGACAACGCCGTGCGCCACGTCGCGACGGCGGCGTCGGCCGGCGCCCAGGTGGTGTGCCTCCAGGAACTGTTCTACGGGCCGTACTTCTGCCAGGTGCAGGACGCGGACTACTACTCGTACACGGAGGCCATCCCGGACGGCCCGACGACGAAGCTGATGTGTGACCTGGCCAAGCAGCACGGTGTGGTGCTGATCGTGCCGATGTACGAGGAGGAGCAGCCGGGCGTCTACTACAACACGGCGGCCGTGATCGACGCGGACGGCCGGTACCTGGGCAAGCATCGCAAGAACCACATTCCGCAGGTCAAGGGCTTCTGGGAGAAGTTCTACTTCCGCCCGGGCAACCTGGGCTACCCGGTGTTCGACACGGCCGTGGGCCGGATCGGCGTGTACATCTGCTACGAGCGGCACTTCCCGGAGGGCTGGCGCGCACTGGGCCTGGCAGGTGCGCGGATCGTGTTCAACCCGTCGGCGACCAGCCGCGGCCTGTCCCAGTACCTGTGGCGGCTGGAGCAGCCCGCGGCGGCCGTCGCCAACGAGTACTTCGTCGGCGCGATCAACCGGGTCGGCGTGGAACCGTTGGGTGACAACGACTTCTACGGCCAGACCTACTTTGTGGACCCGCGCGGGCAACTGGTCGGCGACGCGGCGTCGGACACAGAGGAGGAGGTCGTCGTGCGCGACCTGGACATGGGCACGCTCGCCGAGGTCCGTGATCTCTGGGCGTTCTACCGCGACCGCAGGCCGGAGACGTACACGCCGCTCGTGCAGGCCTGAGAGGCGGTTTCGTCATGAGCATCCTGATCAGCGGCGGCACGGTCGTCACGTCGACCGGGACCGTGGACGCGGACGTGCTGGTGGACGGCGAGAAGATCGTCGGCCTGTTCGAACGCGGCGGCGAGATCCCGGCCGGCGTGTCCCGGTCGGCGGACCGGGTGATCGACGCGAGCGGCCGCTACGTGCTGCCCGGCGGCATCGACGCGCACACGCACATGGAGATGCCGTTCGGCGGCACGCACTCGGTGGACACGTTCGAGACCGGCACGCGGGCGGCGGCCTGGGGCGGGACGACGACCATCATCGACTTCGCCGTGCAGGCGAAGGGCACGTCCCTGCTGTCCACCCTGGACAAGTGGCATGCCAAGGCGGACGGCAACTGCGTCGTCGACTACGGCTTCCACATGATCGTCTCCGACGTCAACGACTTGACGTTGAAGGAGATGGAGGCGTGCATCGCCAACGGCGTGAACAGCTTCAAGATGTTCATGGCGTACCCGGGCGTGTTCTACGCGACCGACGGCGAGATCCTGCTGGCGATGCAGCAGGCGCAGCGCACCGGCGGCCTGGTGATGATGCACGCGGAGAACGGCATCGCCATCGACCAGCTCGTCGCGCAGGCGCTGGCGGACGGGCGGACGGCACCGGTGGAGCACGGGCTGACCCGCCCGCCGGAACTGGAAGGCGAGGCGACGTCCCGGGCGATCGCACTGGCGAAGGTGACCGGCGCGCCGCTGTACATCGTTCACCTGTCGGCGTCGCAGGCACTGGCGGCGGTCGCGGCGGCGCGCGACACCGGTCAGAACGTGTTCGCCGAGACGTGCCCGCAGTACCTGTACCTGTCCATCGACGACCTGGCCAAGCCGGACTTCGAGGGGTCGAAGTACGTGGCGTCTCCCCCGCTGCGGCCCAAGGAGCACCAGGCGTCGCTGTGGCAGGGCCTGCGCACCAACGACCTGTCGGTCGTGTCCACGGACCACTGCCCGTTCTGCTTCAAGGACCAGAAGGAACTCGGCCGGGACGACTTCTCCAAGATCCCCAACGGCATTCCGGGTGTCGAGCACCGCATGGACCTGCTGCACCAGGGTGTGGCGGCGGGCGAGCTGTCGCTGTCGAGATGGGTGGAGGTCGCGTCGACGACACCGGCGCGGATGTTCGGTCTGTACCCGCGCAAGGGTGCGATCCTCCCCGGTTCGGACGCGGACATCGTGGTCTACGACCCGACGGCGACACAGGTGCTGTCGGTCGAAACGCACCACATGAACGTCGACTACTCGGCGTACGAAGGGATGCGGATCACCGGCCGGGTGGAGACGGTGCTGTCGCGCGGCAGCCTCGTCATCGACAACGGGTCGTACGTCGGCAGCACCGGCCACGGGGCGTTCCTGTCCCGGGACCTGTCCCAGTACCTGAATTGAGGCCCGCGATGGACTTCGGCATCGTCCTGCAGACCGACCCACCGGCCAGCGCGGTCGTGGACACCATGCGTGCCGCCGAGGGGCACGGGTTCACGCACGGCTGGACGTTCGACTCGCACGTGCTGTGGCAGGAGCCGTTCGTCATCTACTCGCAGGTCCTGGCCGCCACGTCGAGCTTGACGGTCGGGCCGATGGTGACCAACCCGAGCACCCGGGACTGGTCGGTGATCGCGTCGCTGTTCGCGACGCTGAACGACATGTACGGCAACCGAACCGTCTGCGGCATCGGCCGCGGCGACTCGGCCCGCCGCGTCATCGGCCGGCCACCGGCGACACTGGCAACGCTGTCGGACGCGATGAAGGTGATCAAGGACCTCGCGGAGGGTCGTTCCGTGGTGCACCACGGAACGGAGGTGCGGATACCGTGGGTGCGCGACGGCAAACTGGAGATGTGGATGGCGGCCTACGGGCCGAGGGCGCTGAAACTCGTCGGTGAACAGGCGGACGGCTTCATCCTGCAGACAGCGGACCCGGACATCGCCCGCTGGACGATCGGCGCGGTCCGGGACGCGGCGGTGGCGGCAGGCCGCTCCCCGGACGCGGTGACGATGTGCGTGGCGGCACCGGCGTACGTCGGCACGGACCTGGCCCACCAGCGGGACCAGCTGCGGTGGTTCGGCGGCATGGTGGGCAACCACGTGGCGGACCTGGTGGCCCGATACGGCACGTCAGGCGCGGTGCCGCGTGCGCTGACCGACTACATCGAGGGCCGGGAGGGTTACGACTACGCCCACCACGGCAGGGCCGGCAACCCGTCGACGGACTTCGTACCGGACGCGATCGTGGACCGCTTCTGCTTGGTGGGACCGGCATCCGCGCACGTGGACCGGTTGCGGGAACTGGCGGAACTGGGAGTGTCCCAGTTCGCGCTGTATTTGATGCACGACCAACAGGAAAAGACGATGATCGCCTACGGCAACGAGGTGATCCCGGCACTGAGGTGACTGTCAAGCGGTACGCGGTGACGGCGGATCAACGGCGATGAGGTCGGAGACGTCATCGTGCAGCTCGGCCATCCCTCGGTCGAAGGTGACCAACCGGCCGCCACGTTGCCTGGCGAGTTGTGCCAGGTAGGCATCAGTCACCTGGCGGTGCCCGATGACCCCGGTCATGGGCACCGCGCGATACGGGAGGTCGTCGGGCCAGAACTCGTGCCGTTCGTCGTCGGTGAGCGCTGCCAGCACAGCGCTCGCGGTATTGGCCGACTGCCCTCCGCGTAGCAGCAGGCGAACCAGTCCGCCCTGCGTGATCGGGCAGGTCGCGAAGGACTCGCCCGTGTTCGCGAGCCAATTGTCTGCCGGGTCGTGGTGAACGTGATCGGCGACGACGAGGGCGATGAGCACGTTGACGTCGAGCAGCGTTCGCATCAGATCGCCTCGTCCTCGCGCAGCCGGTCGATCAGCTCGTTCGTCACCACCTTCCCGCTGGGGGGCAGCACGGGGAATCCGTTACGGATCTCGCCGATCGGCGGCGGACCGCCG
>DASZXM010001042.1:0-1675 GCA_035546415.1 Pseudonocardiaceae bacterium | reverse complement strand
GTGGCGAGTGACGGGGACCACCCGGTTAGGCTGCGGCGCGTAGGTCTGCAGGTACCCCAGGAAGGACGCCGCAACCGTGAGCCGTGCGGAGCACAACACCACGCGTAGGCGAGTTCTTGCCGGCTTGGTCCCTTCTGTGCTGGGTCTGGGACTGGCCGCCCTCCTTGCCGGATGTGGCGCCGGGCAGATCACCCAGACCGACCTGCAGCAGTCCGCGGTGAACGGCGCCAGCGGCAACGTGGGCGCGATGGCGGTCCGCAACGCGCAGCTGGCCGCGCCGACCAACCCGCAGGGCGTCTACCAGCCGGGTGACACCGCGCGGCTGGTCGTGACGATCGTCAACACCGGGCTCCCCTCGGACACCCTGACGAAGGTCGCCAGCCCGGCCGCGGTGGGTGTCACCATCGACGGTTCGGCCGATGGCACCAAGGCCATTCCCGGCGGGTTCGCCGTGACGTCCGGCCCGGACGTCGACGACACCACGCCCAGCTCGGGCGGCGCCCCGGCCACCACGGCCGTGCCGACGTCCACGACCGGCGGTTCGGTGCCCAGCTCGGGCACCCCGACCAGTGGCGCCCCGAGCAGTGGCGCGCCCAGCGGTTCGGCCACGCCTTCGCGGAGCGCGTCGCCGCTGCCCCCGGCGAAGGTCGCGATCGACCTCACCGGCATCAAGTCGGTGAACGGCGCCCCGCTGCGTGCCGGCATCACGATCCCGGTGACGTTCTACTTCGCGCACGCGGGCCAGCTGACGCTCCAGGTGCCGATCGGCGCCCCGGCGGACACGTCCGCCGTGCTGTCCGCCGCCAACGGCTGACGCGTCGCTCCGCCGGTCTGTCGGGTCCCGCCGCTAGGTTCGCCCGGTGACGACCAGCAAGACACGCGGTCCCAAGGCCGCCTACCGGTGCGCCGACTGCGGCCACGAGGTGGCCAAGTGGGTGGGCCGCTGCCCCGAGTGCCAGGCGTGGGGCACCGTCGAGGAGATCGCCGCCGCCCGTCCGGCACTGGCCAGGGTCGGCGCCGTCGGCCTGCCCCGCTCGCCCGCGCTGCCGATCGGCAAGGTCGACGTCGAGGTCGCGCGCGCCAGGACGACCGGGGTCGGCGAACTGGACCGGGTGCTCGGCGGCGGCATCGTGCCGGGTGCGGTCGTGCTGCTGGCGGGCGAGCCGGGTGTGGGCAAGTCGACCCTGCTGCTGGAGGTCGCGCATCGCTGGGCGGCCGGTTCGACGCGGCCGTCGCTGTACATCACCGGGGAGGAGTCGGCCGGCCAGGTGCGGCTGCGTGCCGAGCGCACCGGCAACCTCCACGACCAGCTGTACCTGGCGGCGGAGAGCGAGCTGTCCGCGCTGCTGGGTCACGTCGACGCCGTCCGGCCGGGCCTGCTGATCGTGGACTCGGTGCAGACGATCTCGTCGGCCGCCGTGGACGGCGCCGCCGGTGGTGTCACGCAGGTGCGGGCGATGGCCGCCGCGCTGGTCGCCATGGCCAAGGAGCGCGACCTGCCCGTGGTCCTCGTCGGGCACGTCACGAAGGACGGCGCCGTGGCCGGTCCCCGGCTGCTGGAGCACCTGGTCGACGTCGTCCTGCACTTCGAGGGTGACCGGCACTCCACACTGCGGCTGGTACGCGGTGTCAAGAACCGCTTCGGCCCCGCCGACGAGGTGGGCTGCTTCGAACT
>DASZXM010001041.1:0-7646 GCA_035546415.1 Pseudonocardiaceae bacterium | reverse complement strand
CCGAACGCCGCGCGGAGCAGCACTTCGCCCAGCCCCTGCTGGCCGGGCCGGTGCGGTTCGGGCTGGCCGTCGAGCTGGCGGCCACCCCGGTGCCGGCGGTGGTCGGCGACTTCGCCGGCGAACACCCCGGCGTGCGGATCGAACTGCACGTCCGGTCGTCCCGGGCGCTGGCGGTGCTGGCGGGGGACGGGGCGCTCGACCTGCTGCTCGCCGAGCGGCGGTCGGGCACCCCGGCCGGTCGCTTCGCCCTGCGCGACCGGCTGGCCTGGGTCGGGCGGCCGGACACGTGTCTGGCACCGGAGTTGCCGGTGCCGCTGGTGCTGCCCGACCACCCGTCGACGGCGACCTGTCGTGCCGAGACCCAGCTGCGCGAAGTGGGTCGGGCGTGGCGCACGGCCGCGACGAGCAGCGATCCGGCCGGCGTCTGGGCGGCGGTCCGCGCCGGCCTCGGGATCGCCGTGCAGCCGTGCGGGGCGGTGCCCGGTGACCTGGTCGACGTCACCGGGTCCGCACGGCTGCCGGACCTGGGCGGGATCGACTTCGTGCTCGACGTCGTCCACGGGGCCGCCGAACCGGTGGCCGCGCTCGCGGACGTGCTGTTGCTCCACCTGGCCGCGCCCGGAGCCGCGTGTGTCGCCGGGCCTGTCGATCACGCAGAGACGAGGTGATCGGCAGGCCCGCGGTCGGTGTACAGATCCCAGTAGCGGCGGGCGATGTCGTCGGGTTCCTGTGGTGAGACGCCGTCCGGCATCCCCGGTGTGCCGGCGATCCACGCGCCGATCGCGACATGGCCGGCGAAGATACCGCGGTCGGCCAGCACGGCGTTGAGGGTGAGGACCCACTTGCGCAGCGCCGCGCCGGCCATGCCGGCGCTGACGAACACCGGCGCGGGCGTGACCGATGACGCACCCGTCGTGTACAGCAGGGTTCCGGTGCCGGCGGCCAGCATCGCCGGCAGCACCGTCCGGGTCGCTGTGATCGCGCCGTAGCAGATGCTGTCGATCTGCGGCGCGAGGTTGTCCACGGTGATGTCCAGCGCTCCGGTGGTGCGCAGGGCCACGCCGCTGCCGGCGCCCTGGGTGGCGTAGTGCAGCACGTCGATGCCACCGAACCGGCCCGCGGCGCTCTCCAGGGCGGCGGCGAGTGCGGGACGGTCGGTCACGTCGGCCGGAAAGCCCGCCGCCGTGACACCGTCGGCGGCGAGTTTCCCGGTGAGCTCACCGAGTCGCTCCGGCGAGCGCGCGATCAACGCGACATCGAAGCCGTGAGCGCCGAAGATCTTCCCCAGTGACAGGCCCAGGCGGGCTCCGGCGGCGACGAGCGCGATCGTGGGCATGTGATCTCCTTGGTCGAGAAGCGGTATGACCTCACCCCATCACCGATGTGGGCGGGGCGTCCAAGACCGACCGTGCCTGGATCGATAACCTGGTGGAATGGATCGGTTGGAGACGCGGGAACTGGCGTACTTCCTGGCGGTGGCCGACGAACTGCACTTCGGCCGGGCCGCGACCCGACTGGGCGTCGCGCAGCCCGCGCTGTCCAAGGCGATCCGGCAACTGGAACGCAGACTGGGCGTCACCCTGTTCGAACGCACCAGCCGCGCGGTGGCCCTGACCGATGCCGGCCGTGTGCTCACCCGCGAGGCCCGCGTCGCGTTGGACGCGGTGTCCGCCGCCGAGCTGCGCACCCGGCGGGCCGGCACCTGCACACCGCGCCTGCTGCTGGCCATGAAACCCGGGGGAGACGCGGGGCTGCTCCCGGCCATCCTCGCCGCCTACGACCGTGAGCCGGACGTGCTGCCGGCCGAAGTCGTCTTCGACGCCCACGCGGCGCGCCTGCTACGCGACGGACACGCCGACGCCGCGCTGTTGTACTCACCACCCGACGACCTGCACGGACTGGACACCGAAACACTGCTGACCGAGGCCCCGGTCGCCGTCCTACCCGCGTCGCACCCGCTGGCCCGCCGGACCACCCTGCGCATGGCCGACCTGGCGGCGGAGAACCTGCACCGGAAGCCATCCGATCCCGGAGCGCTGCGGCCACTGAGCGAACTGATGCACCTCATCGCCCTGGGCCGCAAGGTAGCGGTGCTGCCCAAGGTACTGACCACGCCACTGCGCGACGATCTGACCACGGTCCCCATGGCGGACGTCGAGCCGGTCACCCTCCTGCTCGCCTGGCCCGCCCACAGCACATCCCCGTCGGTCGCGGCCCTCGCCCGCGCCGCCGTCGCCGCCACCCGACCTGGCTGAGAACGACCGCATCCGGTGATCAGACCGGGGCAGTCGAGGATGGCGTCGATCATGGTTGTGACACCATCGGCGGTGCTCCGGAGCCGAAGGTGCACACTCGGCTCCGTGGAACTGCCCGCCGACCTGCCCGACCTGCCGGTCCGTGCCGTACTGCCCGAGGTCACCGCTGCGCTGGACGAGCACGGCACGGCCGTCCTGGTCGCGCCGCCGGGTACCGGAAAGACCACGATCGTTCCGCTGGCCATGGCGGCGGCTCTGGGCGGTCGGATCGTCGTCGCGGAACCTCGGCGGCTCGCGGCACGGGCCGCGGCGAGCCGGATGGCCGACCTGCTCGGGGAGCCGGTGGGTGGCACCGTCGGCTACGCGGTGCGCGGTGATCGGCGCACGTCCAAGGCGACCCGGATCGAAGTGGTGACCAGCGGACTGCTGGTCCGCAGGCTGCAGTCGGACCCCGAACTGGCCGGGACCGCCGCCGTGCTCCTCGACGAGTGCCACGAACGGCACCTGGACGCCGATCTGTTGCTGGCCCTGCTGCTGGACGCGCGTGCCGGGTTGCGCCCGGACCTGAAGTTGCTGGCAGCATCAGCCACCGTGGCAGGCGAACGGCTCGCCGACCTGCTCGGCCCCGCTACGCCCCTGGTGCACGCGACGACGAGGACCTACCCGGTC
Organism: Pseudonocardiaceae bacterium; assembly: GCA_035546415.1. GTDB lineage: Bacteria > Actinomycetota > Actinomycetes > Mycobacteriales > Pseudonocardiaceae > DATEPR01. Next base: position 4,722 of record DASZXM010001041.1, on the reverse strand, counting down.
GAGGTGGCGTACTCAGCGCCTGCCCGTGGCGAACGCGTCGAGAACCACGTGGCCAGGAACATCCGCACCGCACTGTCCGAAGCGGACGGTGACGTGCTCGCGTTCCTGCCCGGCGTGGGGGAGATCCATCGGGTCACGACACTGCTCGACGGACTGACCGTGCTGCCACTGCACGGACGCCTGCCCGCGGGAGCCCAGGACGCGGCCCTGCGGCCGGGCCGCGAGCGGCGAGTGGTGTTGGCCACGGCGATCGCCGAGTCCAGCCTGACCGTGCCGGGAGTGCGGGCCGTGGTCGACGCCGGGTTGGCCAGGGTGCCCAGGATGGATCACCGTCGCGGCCTCGCCGGGCTGGTCACCGTCCGGGTTTCCGCCGCGGTGGCCGAGCAGCGGGCGGGCCGCGCCGGCCGGCAGGCGCCCGGCCGCGCGTACCGGTGCTGGCCGGAGAACGAGCAGGCGACACTGCCGCGGTTTCCGGAGCCGGAGATCCGGACCACGGACCTGACCAGGCTCGCCCTGGAACTGGCCTGCTGGGGCACGCCGGACGGGGACGGCTTGGTCTGGTGGGACCGTCCGCCGCCTGGCCCGCTGGCCGCCGGGCGCGCGGTGCTGAGCGCGCTCGGTGCGCTCAACGGGTCCGGCCAGGTCACCGAGGGGGGCAGGCGGATCGCCGGTGTCGGCCTGCATCCGCGACTGGCCAGGGCACTGCTGGACGGTGCGGAAACGGTGGGCACCAGGACCGCCGCGCAGGTGGTCGCGCTGCTGGACGACGACACGCTCGCCACCGACCAGGACGTCGACGAGGCGTTGCGCAGGCTGCGGTCCGACCAGCACGGCGACGGTGCCCGCCGTTGGCGCCGAGAGGTCAGCAGGCTGTCGGGGCTGGTCGCCGACCGGCCTGCGCGCTCACGGCCGGACGCCGCGCTGGTCGTGGGACTGGCGCATCCGGAGCGACTGGCGCGCCGCCGTGCCGCCGGGTCCAGGGTGTATCTGATGGCGGGCGGCACCGCGGTCGAGGCAGCCGAGGGAACCGACTCGGAGTGGTTGGCGGTCGCGAGCGCCGACCGTGCGCCCGGCAGTGCCCACGGCAGGATCCGGCTGGCCGCACGGGCCGACCAGCAGCTGGCCGAACGTGCCGCGCCCGCCCTGTTGTCCACTGTGGATGAAGTGGGGTGGGTGGACGGCGACGTCGTCGCCCGCACCGTGACACGGCTCGGGGCGATCGTGCTGCGGGACAAACCGCTCGCCGAACCAGGCCGTGACGAGGTGCGCCGCGCTCTGCTGACGGGACTGCGCACGGAGGGCATCGGCATGCTGCGCTGGCCGCCCGAAGCGGTCCGGTTGCGCAGCCGGATGGCGTTCCTGCACCGGGTGATCGGCCGCCCGTGGCCCGCTGTCGACGACGAGGCGCTGCTCGATGGGGCCGACGTGTGGCTCGGGCCGGAGCTGGGCCGGGCGCGCAGACGGGCCGACCTGGTCCGCGTCACGACGCACGACGCGCTCGCGCGGCTGCTGCCGTGGCCGGAAGCCGGCCGGTTCGACGAGCTGGCACCCGATCGGCTGGCGGTGCCGTCCGGCTCGCGGATCAGAGTGGACTATTCCGGCGACGTTCCGGTGCTGCCGGTGCGCGTGCAGGAGGCGTTCGGCTGGACAGACACGCCGACCATCGCCGACGGTCGGGTGCCGGTGCTGCTGCACCTGCTGTCCCCGGCCGGCAGGCCGGTCGCGGTGACCGGGGATCTCGCGTCGTTCTGGCGGACCGGCTACCAGCAGGCCAGGGCCGAACTGCGGGGACGCTACCCGAAGCACGCCTGGCCGGCCGACCCGACGACGGCCACGCCGACGCGCCGCCCGGCGCGCGGCTGACGTGGGCGCCGCCCGCTCGTGATCGTGGACGGCCGGCCAAGCGACGAGATGCTCAGTCCGCGCGGCGGCGGTAGGCACGCGTCTTGTTCCGGTTGCCGCACGCCTGCATCGCGCACCAGCGGCCACTGCCGTTGCGTGAGGTGTCGTAGAAGGCCCACCGGCAGTCCGGCGCGGCGCACAACTTCATGCGGTGCCAGCCACCACCGGCCACGCTCGACGCGACCGTTTCGACGATGTGATCGAGACCGGGTACGCCACTGGTGGCGGTGATGCGCAGGCCGCCGGACGCGTCCGGTGCCAGCCGCATCGGAAACGTGGCGAGTGCCCGCGCGACGTTCGCGTCGTCGGTGCCGTCGGTGAGGGCTTCCCGCAGGGCGGTGCGCAGCGTGACGGCGGCGGCCAGGTCGGATGCGCTCACCTGCTGTCCCGCGTTGACCAGGCCGTGCTCGTCGAGCCAGGCGGACAGGGCCTCGACCGAGGTCAGATGGTCGGCGGCGACGTGCTGCTCGCCGTGCCGGCGGAAGGTCCTGGCGTCGAACGTGTTGAGGAACTGTTCGACCACGGTCAGATCTACGGCCACGACACCACTGTAACGCAACGCTGGTGTTGACCGTCATCGACACTAGCTATACGGTTCACTGGTGTCGAATTGTGGAGAGACCCAGACGACCGACGCCTCCGAGCGATTCATCCCGCGGACGGCCCCGGCGGACATCGAGGACCTGCGCGCGCGACTGCGGATGACCCGCTGGCCCGACGCGCCCGAGGACGCCGGGTGGTCATCCGGCGCCGACATCACCTACCTCCGCGAACTCGTCGCCTACTGGGCCGACGAGTTCGACTGGTCGGCCCAGGAAGCCGCCCTCGCGCGACTACCGCACTTCCGCGCCCGGCTGGGCGGCCTCGGGATTCACTACGTGCACGCACGAGCCGCGGCGCCGGCCGGAAGCGCGTTGCCGCTGATCCTCAGTCACGGCTGGCCGGATTCGTTCTGGCGCTACACGAAGGTCATCCCGCTGCTGACCGACCCCGGCGCGCACGATGCCGACCCCGCCGACGCGTTCGACGTGGTGGTGCCGGACATGCCCGGCTACGGGTATTCCGATAGACCGACCGGCGCACCTGTCGATTCGGTGACGGTCGCGCGACTGTGGGCCGAACTGATGAGCACCCTCGGTTACGCGCGGTTCGGTGCGGCGGGTGGGGACATCGGCAGTCAGGTGAGTCGTTTCCTCGGGATCGATCATCCCGACCGGGTGGCGGCGGTCCACCTGATGGGCGCCGGCCTGCCGGCCTTCACCGGCGAACCGGCGGGCCTCACGCCGGACGAACGCGACTGGCTGGCCGGCGTGTCGGCCTGGGCCGCGACCGAGGGCGCGTACGCGGCGATGCACCGCACGAAGCCGCAGACCGCCGCCTTCGGGTTGACCGACTCTCCGGTGGGCCTGGCCGCGTGGATCGTGGAGAAGTTGCGGGCGTGGAGCGACTGTGGCGGCGACGTCGAGCGCAGGTTCACGAAGGACGAGATCCTGACGAACGTGACGATCTACTGGCTCACCGGGACGATCGGCTCATCGATGCGGATGTATCAGGCGAACTCCGCGATCGAGCCCGCGCGACTCGCCCAGCGGGTCGAGGTGCCGACCGGGTTCTCCCTGTTCCCCGGCGACATCGTGCCGGCGCCACGGGCCTGGCTCGAGCGTACGGCGGACGTCACCCGAGTCACCGAGCCCGAGCGAGGTGGCCACTTCGCGCCGTTCGAGGAGCCCGAACTGTACGCGGCTGAACTACGCGACTTCTTCCGGCCCTACCGGTGAGGACGGTTCGACGGCGGAGATCGCGCGTCGGGATCGTCGTTTCCGGGCCGAGTCCCTGACCGGCCGGGAATAGTGTGGTGGCATGCGAACCGTGGCCGTGCTGGCACTGGACAAGGTCATTCCCTTCGACCTGGCCACACCGATCGAGGTGTTCACCCGCACCCGACTGCCCGATGGCCGTCCCGCCTACCGTGTGCGGATCTGCGCGACGACCGAGACCGTCGACGCCGGCACGTTCACGCTGCGCGCACCCCACGGACTGGATGCGCTGGCCGACGCGGACACGATCATCCTGCCCGGCTCCGCCGACCCCACCGTGCCCGTCGACGACGACGTGCTCGACGCCCTCCGCCGGGCCGCGGCCAATGGCACCCGCATCGCGTCGATCTGCACCGGCACGTTCCTGCTCGCCGCGACCGGCCTGCTGGACGGCCTGCGCGCGACCACGCACTGGCGGGCCGCCACCACACTCGTGCAACGCCATCCGGCTGTCGACGTCGACCCCGGTGTGCTGTACGTCGACAACGGCCAGTTCCTCACATCGGCCGGCGCCGCGGCCGGGCTCGACCTGTGCCTGCACCTGATCCGGCGGGACTACGGGTCCGCGGTGGCGGCCGACGCCGCCCGGCTGTCGGTCATGCCGCTGGAACGCGAAGGCGGGCAGGCCCAGTTCATCGTCCCCGACCTGCCGCCGGTGCCGCGCGGCTCGCTGCTGGAACCGGTGCTGCGGTGGCTGGAGGAGAACGTCGACGCCGATCTCACACTGGCCAAGATCGCGGCGCACGCGGGGATCAGCGCCCGTAGCCTCAACCGGCACTTCCGCGAGCAAACCGGCGTGTCACCGATGCAGTGGCTGCTACGCGCCCGCATCCGCCACGCCCAGTATCTGCTGGAAGCCACCGACCACCCCGTCGACCGTGTGGCCGTCGAGGCGGGATTCGGCTCACCGACAGCCTTTCGCGACCGGTTCCGGCGCGTCGTGGGCACCAGTCCGCGTGCCTATCGCACGGCGTTCCGGTCGATCTGACGTTGGCGACATTCC
>DASZXM010001040.1:0-4571 GCA_035546415.1 Pseudonocardiaceae bacterium | reverse complement strand
TGTCCCGTCCGACACCAGCGTGTCGTTGTCCATGAAGCTGTTGCCGTACGGCAGGGCCGTGGTGGCCGCCAGGTAGTCCAGTGTTGACGTGGCCCGCTCCGGTGACGCCACACCGGCGACGACCGCGATTCCGTTGCCGTCCTGGGCATGCCGCACCGGACCGGTGTTCGAGTCCAGGTAGGCACCGGTCGACGCGTCCCACAGGTGCGCGTTGATCGCCGTCGACACCGTCGTCGCTCGTTGCCGCCATGCCGCCGCGTCAGCCGAGCGGCCCAGCGTCGATGCCATCGCGGCCGCGTCCTGCAACGCCTCGACGTACAGCGCGTTGTAGTAGGTCACCTCGCCGGTCCGGGGCAGGAACGCGTAGTCACCGTAGCCGCCGGTGCCGTTCATTCCCTTGTCCAGCAGGCCGTTCGCGTCCGTCACCGACGGATACCAGCCGTTGAGCAGCCGCACCAGGTTCGGGTAGTACGTCGACGCGTAGCCGGTGTCGCCGGTGTAGAGCACGTAGTCCCAGCTCGCCGTGACCCACCACAGTGGATATTCGAACAGCGGGAGCGTGTAGTCGTTGATCGACGCGGGTGGAATCCAGCCGTCCGCCCGCTGGTGGCCGGCCAGGTCGGCCAGCACGTTCCGGGCCGCGGCGCCGACGTCGTGCGTCAGGTAGTCGGTGCGGCCGGACACCGCGATGTCACCGACGTACGGGTCGCGGTCGCGCTTCGCGCCGTCCTGCAGCACGAGCTTGCCGTCCAGCGACGGCGAGTCCGCGCCGCGCGGGTCGACGTCGCCGGAGCGGAACGTGTCGGTCACCAGTTCGTTCGTGTACGACGCGTCGTACCAGTACTGGTTCAGCTGCGGATCGGACGACTCGAACCACCCGGCATAGGTGTTCGGGGTGCCCAGGTACGCCGTGAAGTCCAGCGAGATGCCGCTGATCCGGACCGAACCGTACGGCGTCGCGTCCGGTGCGTCGCCGGGCAGCGCGTCCAGGCTGATCTTCAGGTAGCGGAAGCCGTGCAGTCCGTCCGCGCACACCTTTCCGTTCGCGTCGCAGCCGCCGGTGTCGGTCCACGTGCTGGCGGCTGCCGGCACCGCGTGCTGGTCCGTGCCCGGGCCACCGGAGAAGTCGGACCGCATGAAGTCCGACCGGTCGGTCAGGTACTGCGTGCTCTCCGAGAACGCCAGCCGGACACCCGGGTCGCCTGCCGACGCGCCGGCGAACCGCACCACCGGGTAGCCGACGACGACCTTGCCGAAGTCCACCGTGATGCTGGGCGGCGTGTCCGGTGCGACCAGGCCCGGGTACACCTCGTCGACCCGGGTGAACTCGCCCTGCGGCGTCGACTGGTCCTTCGTGACGGTGATCCGCACCTGCGTCGTCGTCACGGGCGCGGCGAACGCGACCTCGTGCCGCACGTCCGTGTTGCCGGTGACGGTCGCCGCGGGTTGCCACGCGCTGCCGTCCCACGTGTCGACGGTGTAGTCCTGCGGCACGCCGTCGCTGTTGGACAGCAGCGTGATCCCGGGCAGTGTGACCGCCTGCGGCGCGGTGATCGTGAGCACGTCGGGATACGCGGCGATCGTGTCGTCGTTCCAGAACGTGCCGGTGTCGCCGTCGATCGCGTTGGCCGGGTCGTAGGTGCGCGGCTGGCCGTCGTCCCCGTTGTTCGGGGCGTGGTACGACGACGCCGCCGCTGTCGTGCCGGTCGGCCAGGTCGGGGGAGCGGGCGCTTTGGAACGTTTCAATGTTGCGACGCCCTGGCCCAGCGCACCCTGCGCGTGCACGACGTCACCGGTCGTCGCCAGCACACGTACCGGCTGCACGTGCCTGCTGGTCGGTGCCACCACGTAGCGCTGCCATCCCGTGTCCTGATGCGGCGCTGCCTGCGCCGGCGCGACGCCGGCTGCCAGGGAACCCGCGACAGCGGCGATGGCGATGATCTGTCTCCGCAAACTCGTCACCTCACCTCGATGTGGGCCTGAATCGTCTCATCGACCGGGCTGCGTTGCACCTGACTGTGAACCGTCAGTACGGTCGAGTCATGAGCGATCGGAACTGGGGATTTCGCACCAGAGCCCTGCACGCGGGCGGTGCGCCCGATCCGACCACCGGCGCGCGGGCCGTGCCCATCTACCAGACCACGAGCTTCGTCTTCGAGGACAGCGCCGACGCGGCCAACCTGTTCGCCCTGCAGAAGTACGGCAACATCTACAGCCGGATCGGCAACCCCACGGTCGCCGCGTTCGAGGAGCGCGTCGCCAGCCTGGAGGGCGGCATCGGCGCCGTCGCCACCGCCAGCGGGCAGGCCGCCGAGTTCGTCACGTTCACCGCACTGGCCGAACAGGGCGACCACATCGTCTCCTCCGCGGGCCTCTACGGCGGCACGGTCACCCAGCTGACCGGCACACTGGGCCGGTTCGGTGTGCACACCACGTTCGTCGCGGGCGACACCGTCGACGACTACGCCGCCGCGATCACGCCGGCCACCAAGCTGATCTACACCGAGGTGATCGGCAACCCCAGCGGCCGGATCGCCGACCTGGCCGGCCTGGCGGACCTGGCCGCCGCCCACGACATCCCACTCGTCGTCGACTCGACGGTCGCCACGCCGTACCTGTGCCGGCCGCTGGAGCACGGCGCCACCATCGTGCTGCACTCGGCGACGAAGTTCCTCGGCGGCCACGGCACGACACTGGGCGGTGTCGTCGTCGAGTCCGGCGAGTTCGACTGGGGCAACGGCAAGTTCCCCCGCATGACCGAGGTCGTGCCCAGCTACGGCGGACTGCGCTACTGGGAGAACTTCGGCGAGTACGCCTTCTGCACCCGGCTGCGCGCCGAGCAACTGCGCGACATCGGGCCCGTGCTGTCGCCCCAGTCGGCGTTCCTGCTCCTGCAGGGCGTCGAGACACTGCCGCAGCGGATGGACGCCCACGTCGCCAACGCGCGGCGCATCGCCGAGTGGCTGGCCGCCGACCCGCGGGTGTCCTGGGTGAACTACGCCGGCCTGCCCGATCACCCGCACCACGAGCGGGCCGCACGCTACCTGCCACTCGGCCCCGGTGCTGTCTTCTCGTTCGGCGTGGCCGGCGGTCGGGCGGCCGGGCAGAAGTTCGTCGAGTCCGTCGAGCTGTGCAGCCACCTGGCCAACATCGGCGACGTGCGGACCCTGGTGATCCACCCCGGCTCCACCACGCACCAGCAGTTGTCCGACGAGCAGCTCGTCGCCGCGGGTGTCACGCCGGACCTGGTGCGGATCTCGGTGGGCATCGAGGACGTCGACGACATCCTGTGGGACCTCGACCAGGCACTGGAGCGGGCGGTGAAGCAAGCATGACGACCACCACGACGACGTGGGAGGGTCCTTCGGCTCGGGAACGGCGCCGCATCCTCGGGGCGACGCGCACGCTGGCGATCGTGGGCGCGTCGAACAACCCGGCGCGACCGAGCTACTTCGTGGCCACCTACCTGCTGTCGGCCACGCCGTATCGCGTGCTGTTCGTCAACCCGCGCCTGGACACGCTCCTGGGCCTGCCGGTCTACCCGTCGCTGGCCGACCTGCCGGAACGCCCGGACCTGGTGTCGGTGTTCCGCAAGCACGACGACCTGCCCGGTGTCGCCGGCGAGGTCATCGCGGCCGGCGCGAAGACGCTGTGGCTCCAGCTGGGCCTGTGGCACGAACCGGTTGCCCGGCACGCCGAGGACAAGGGCCTCACGGTCGTGATGAACCGGTGCGTGAAGATCGAGCACGCCCGGTTCGCCGGCGGCCTGCACCTGGCCGGCTTCAACACCGGTGTGGTGTCGTCGCGGCGTCGCCTGGAGTGGTGAGCCACCGGGGCCTCCGGTGAGCTACAGGGGCTTCGCGAAGCACTTCGAGAACGTGAGCCGCTCGTAGGGCGGGAAGATCGGGATCGGCGTGTAACCGGCCTTCTCGTAGCACCGAACGGCCTCGGGCTGCCGGTCACCGGTCTGCAGGACGATCCGCTCGGCACCCAGCGCCTTCGCCTCGTGCTCGGCTGCGGTCAGCAGCGCCGCGGCCACACCGGTGCCGCGCGCGTCCGGCACGACGTACATGCGCTTGAGTTCCAGGTCCGGCCCGAGCCACCGCAGGGCCACGTGCCCGACGGCCCGGCCGTCGGCGTTCGTGGCCAGGCCGGTGTAGGCGACGGAATCGTCCGCGACCCGGTTGGCCGATGTGATGTCGTCGCCCGCCATCCGGTCCGGGTACCGGGCGTAGACCTCGTTGATCATCGCGTCCCGCAGGGCGGTGGCGTCGGCGTCGCCGAACGGGACCGAGCGGACGGTGACGCCGCTCACTGCTCCGATCGGCCGTCGTTCGAGCGGTTCAGGCCGAACAGGATGCGGCGCATCACGTCTTCGTCCACGTCGGACGTGTACCGCAGGTCCTGCAACGGCTCCTCCACCGGCTCGGGGGCCCTGCGGTGGTGCCGGCGGGGGAGCGGCACCGCGGAGGCGTCCATGCCACCGGGCAGCGGCAGTTCGCACCAGGCCAGCTGGCCGTGCCGCAGCGCGACCACGCCGGCCCGCCAGCCGTTCGGGCCGTTCAGGTTCG
>DASZXM010001039.1:0-29935 GCA_035546415.1 Pseudonocardiaceae bacterium | reverse complement strand
CGGGACGGTAGCCGAGCACGATGCCGGTCACAAGAGTCAGCCGCATCCGGCCAGAACATCGTCCTTTTGATAATTGAACCGATTCAGATCGATCGGCGGTCGTTCCCGGCCCCGGGGAAATGTTCTCGTTTCGCCCAAATCCGCACACCCGGTCCGCCATGGTGCGGATCACTGCGACAGGCCGGCACGTCGATGCGCGGGCATGCCGACCGTATCCAGTCAGGCCCGAAGGCGGCGCCGGCGGGCGGTAACGGCCCCGGTTCGATCGGCAGCGGCACGACCAGCAGGATCAACAGCCACCTGGGCGCCGTGGACGGCTACGTGTCGACGATGGTGGCACGCGTCCGGCAGGGCGGGGACAACCTGCATTCCAGTGCCGACCGCTTCGAGGAGAACGAGAGCCGGATCAAGGACAGCTTCGACAAGATCCGCGGCGCGCAGCCGCCGAACACGCCGACCATGCCGGGGCCCCAACCGTCGCAGGCCCAACCGGCCCCAGCCGAACGCCCCCACTCCCAGTACCGCCTGGACGGGCAGACCGGCCGACTCGGCCGGCTGGGGGCTCCCGGCAACACGGGTTCCGGTGTCTGGGCACCGGCACAGAGTCCGCAGTCGCAGCCCTCCGTGCCGTGACCGACAGGAAGGCGAGTAGTGACACGACAGGAAGCGATTGCCGAGGCAGTGCGATTCCTCGAACAGGACGCGCCCGGCATGGTGCATCCGCAACTGGGACCGATCGTCATCCGGGATGAGCTGATCATCGAGCACGAGTTGGGCTGGGCGATTCCGTTCGACAGCAGGGCGTTCCTGGACACCGGGGACATCGGCAAAGCGGCCGTGCCCAGCGTGGTCGTCGTGGCCAAGGAAGGACCGCCACCGTTCCTGCCGCCCAGTTACCTGCCGGTCCGCGACTACCTGGACGAGGTCCGTGAGAACGGTGGCTGGGCGGCTGCCTTCGACGAGTAGCCGTACTGCCGTCAACTGTTGACCGACCACCCATCACGTCGGGCCGCTAGCGTGTCGGTCCATGGGGCGTATCAGGGGTGTGTTGGCGGTGGTGGCGATCGCCGTGGTGGCCGGGCTGTGCACCGGCACCGGCACAGCGGTGTCCGCGCAGACAATGACTGTGACGACGACACAGGCGGCGACGCAGGCGGCGGCATGTACCGGCGTGTGCTGGGGCGCCGAGCGGGCACCCGGAGTGGCGCCGCGGTTGCCGAGCGGGTCGACGTTCCGCGAGTTGCAGATGAACCTGTGCGACAGCGGTCTCGCCTCCTGCTACAAGGAGCTGAACAACGGCCAGTCCGTGCCGGAGGCCGTGGGGATCATCAAGGCGCGGCACCCGGATCTGGTCACCGTGAACGAGGTGTGCCAGGCGGACGTCAGCGGGCAGTTGTTCACCGCGCTGGCCCAGACCTGGCCCGGTGACCAGGTGTTCTGGGTGTTCCAGCCGGCCGGCAACCGAAACGGTGGTCCCTACCATTGCGCGAACGGCGACGAGTACGGCATCGGCATCGTCGGACACGTGCGTGCGGCCGACTGGGCAGGCGTGCAGACGTACGGCGGCATCTATCCCGACGCGGTGGGCGGGAGTCCGACGCAGGACACCAGCTCGGCGGAGGAGCGCGCGTGGACGTGTGCGTACGCGGTCGGCGACTACTTCGGCTGCACCACGCACCTGGCCAGCACCAGTTCGACCGTCGCGTTCAACCAGTGCAAGTACCTGATGAACACGCTGATCCCCGGCGTGTGGTCGGCTGCGGGTGGTTCCAAGCCCAGTGTGATGGGCGGCGACCTGAACCTGACCCACGGCACGTTCTCCAACCCGGACGTGCAGGGGTGCGTCCCGTCCGGCTGGTTCCGCAAGGGCGACGGCGACGTCCAGCACGTCATGGCGACCACCAACTTCACGTTCGCGTCCAGCAGCCTGATCACCATGCACCACACCGACCACGACGCCTGGCTGGTGACGCTGACCGCACCCTAGAGGCCCATCTGCGCGCCGAGGGTGTTCAGTGCCTGGGTGACCAGGGCCTGGGCATTGGCGTTCAGGTTGGCGTTGCTGCCGTTCACGACCCAGGACGAGCCGGAGAAGATCACCACGGTCACGCCGTTGTCGACGCCGCCGGTGGTGCCGCTGCTGGGGATGCCGAGCAGCGAGGCCGCCTTCACCGACGCCTCACCCAGTTCGCGGGAGTCGTTGTCCGATGTGGTCTGGTCGTTCCCGGTCTGCGTGTCACCGAAGATCGCGCCGATCACCTTGCTCTTGTAGAACATCAGCGCGAACTGCCGGCCCTGGATGCCGTGTTCCTCGTAGAAGAAGTGCGGGCAGGGGGACTTGCGGTCCCAGCAGTCGTCGCCCAGTACGTAGAACGGCACGTGGTGCGCTGCCAACTGCTCGCCGTTGCTGTCCTGGAACGTCGTCTCGTCCTGGTGGTCGGGATCGGGGTCGGGGTCGCTGCCGTCGTCGTCGACGGCCAGACTGGAGCTGTACGCGTAGACGCCTGACGCCACCTGGTACACGTTCACGTTCATGGCCCGCGTCATCGTGTTGATGTGCGGTTTGGAATTGACCTTGTTCTCGGCCGTGCTGTTCTTCTTGACCCCGGCCAGTACCTGTGCGGCCGTGTACGACGGGGATGCCGGCCGGGCGGCGGTGTTGATCGTCGCGGCATCGGCCGACTTGATGGCGAGCGGCGTGGCGAGCGCGAGAGCCGCGGCGACGACCACGGCGAGGCGGGTGCGAGGGGATGACATGACCGCGGGCCCTTCATCAATGGTTAGGAAAGCTTCCTAACAGAGTGAAGCACTCCGAGCACGGTGCCGGTAACCCCCGTCCGTAAACAGCTTTCCGAGAATTAAAATGGGTCCGGACTCCGAATTCGCGGTCCGGCGTGGGGCGACGTCGTCGTGTACGCTCGGGTGACGGCGTGGGAGGGCGCCGCCGGGTTCGCGGGCAGGACCTGAGTCCACCTCCGTGTCGAACCGGGGTGTTCGCTGGCTGAACCGTCTTCTTACACGCCCACACGCGAACCTGGGCGATGAGGAGGCGTCGTGCCGGAACTGCCCGATCGTCCCGACCTTGACCAGGTGCGCCGCCAGGCACGCGAGTTGTTGCGTGCCGCGCTCGACGCGCAACCGGCTGCCCTTGCTCGACTTCGTGCCGTGTCGGATCGGGTGACCTTGTCGGTCGCGCAGCTGGCGCTGGCCCGTGAATACGGCTTCCCGAGTTGGGTGGCGCTGCGCACCGAGATCCGGCGCCGGCGTCCGGTGGCGGCCGGTCGTTGGTCGTTCGGTGGTGCCACGGCCCTGGAAACTGCCGCGGGAACGCTGTCCATCGCCGGACTGGTCAGCGGACCGGACCATGCCACGCTCGACGCCTGGCTGCGACCCACCGAACCGGCCCCCGTACCCACAAGGCAGACCAGTCGGGAGCGGCTCGACACGGCTGTGGCGCGGGCCGGGGATCGTCGGAGGACCGGATTCGACGACGTGACGATCACCGATGACCGCGGCACGCACTACACCCTGGACGTCGAGTTCGTGGTGATCACGATGGAGCAACCCGACATGCCGGAACGGTTGCGCCTGGGTCTGGTGCCGGCTCCCGCGCGCGAGTGCGCCTGGCTGGAACTGCGCAACCGGGACGGTGACACCACCCGCCTGGTGCCGTCGAGGCGTCCCAGCGTGCGGGTCGGTGTGCCGACACCGGTGCCCGGGAGTCCGGCCGAGCGGGAACTGTCCCACCTGGCGCTGTCCATCAGCTCGATGCATCTCGGCTCGGCCGGCGAGGCCGGCATGGACTTCTTCCGGCAGCAATGCGCGGCCGCTCTGGCCAGGGCGGCGGAGTTGCGGCGGTCCGACGCGCTCCAGGCGACGAGCGCGTTGCCCGGCCAGCTTGCCCGGCTGTGCGCCACGCTCTGCGAGCACCGCCAGGCCGCTGGCGTGCCGCCGGCCTGGTCCGGCATGCTCGGTGCCGCGCGGCGAACCGACGGGCCCGAGCTGAACTTCGACATCGCCGCCGCTCTGCCGCCGGTCGCCGGTACCCAGGTGCGGATCGACTCCCTCATCTCCGAGCCCGTCTCCTGGCACCTCTACCTGCGCGCGACACCGCGATGGTGGATTCACAGCGAGGACGGCAGCGAGAAACGGGCCGTCCTGTCGGTCCACGCCGAGGACCAGTTCGGCGGCATGTACCTGGGTACCTTCGCCGGCAGTGGCCAGCGCGGCGACCACGAGGAGGTCACCCTCCAGTTTCTGCCTCGACTCGACCCGCTCGCCCGTACCGTACGGCTGGTCTTCACCGGCACCGAGGAACAGGTCACTGTGGACCTGCGCCTCGAACCTCCGGTCAGCTGACGGGCTGGGCCGCCAGTCCGCGGAAGATGATGGTCAACGTGCGTTCTCGTAGGCCGGTGTCCCAGCCAGCCCGGAGAGCGCCTTGGCAGACACTGTCCAGCAGTGCCATGACCTCGTCGAGCCGGACGTCGGCTCGGATCGCGCCGGCCTCCTGGCCGCCGGTCAGGAGATGCTGGACGACGTCGGAGAGGGGGGCGAGCGAGTCGGTGGTGGAGACTTCGAGTCCTTCGTCGGCCAGCAGGCTCACCGCCGTGCGGTCGGCCGTGGTTCGTTCCATCAGTTGAGTGAAGAACTGGAACAACGCCGTCGTCGGATCGCCCCGGGTGGCGAGATCCGCGGCGTCGTCGGTGATCTGCCGCAACAGCTGCTTCATCAAGGCCTTCAGCAGGTCGGCCTTGGTCGGAAAGTGCCGGAACACGGTGCCGATCGCCACGCCCGCACGACGCGCGACTTCCTCGGTCGACGCGTGCGGACCGCCTTCCGTGAACACCTCGTGCGCCGCCTGGAGGATTCGCCCCCGGTTGCGTTGCGCGTCGGAGCGCATCGGGCGCCCCGGCTGACCGGTCCCACTCGACAAGATGAGTCCCACTCATTATAGTTCGAACTTGAGTCACACTCATCTTAGAGGGGGCATGTCATGACCGCCACGCCTCGTGCGGCCTTCGACCGGATGCGGGACCGCTGGTTGGGCTTTCCCACTGCGCTCACCGGGGATGACTTCGCCGACGATGTGATCATCGAGACTCCATTCGCGCCGCCCGGCAGGCCCACCCGAATAGAGGGCAGGCAGCGGTTCCTCGACTTCGCCAACACCGAACGAGCCGCCCTGCCCGTCAGGTTCGACGCGTGCCGCACCACCGCCGTCCACGAGACCACCGACCCCGACACCATCGTCGTCGAGTACGAACTGAGCGGCACGTCGACCAGGACCGATCAGCGACACACGGCTGCGTTCATCGCGGTCCTGACCGTCCACGATGGAAAGGTCACGTTGTGGCGCGAGTACCAGAACACCATGGCCATTATGCGCGCCCTCGGTTGACGATCCCGTTCGGTCACTCGAGGCGAAGGGGGTAGCAGGTCTCTCAGCAGTGGTGACAGGACGCCAGTGGAGTTGTGGTGCTCGGCTCGGACGTCGTAGGCGGCCACAGTGGACACGAGCCAAGCGGTCGGGATCCGTGCGCTGTCAGGCTCCGGCGATCCACTTGCGGTTGGCACAGGTCAAGGGGACCCCGGTGGGGGTGTAGTCGGTGTCGGGAGGCGTGCAGGACTCGCCGGGGAACGGGCCCGACGGGTTGGAGACGGGGAAGCCGCCCTCGGGTTGTTCGACCCACTCCTGCCCGTTGGCCGAGGTGCGCTGGCAGCGGGCGGTGACACCATCGATGGTGCGCACGGCACCCCGGTCGGCGAACGCGCACGCGGTGAGCGGCACCGGTGTCCACGCGGGCTGCGGTGCCGCCGGGTGACCGGTGCCACCGGGCCCGGGGACCGGACCGCCGGGCACGGTGTGCTGTGTGGCGGCCCAGTAAACGCCGCCACCCGTGGCCAACGCGAGCACGGCGAGGGCGGCGATCCAGGGCGCGCGCGGCTTCTTCCTCGGCGCCGGCACGTCGGGCGATGCCCAGGCCGGCGGACCGGGCACGCCGGCCGGCGGAGTGGACGCCGGGCGACCCGTCGGTCGCGTCCACTCCGCCGGAGACACCGGAGGGACGGGTGCGGAGATGATCGGGCCGTCGGGCGTCCAGCCGGCGGGCAGCCCGTCGAGCAGGTCGATGCCCGGCACCACCACCGGCTGCGCCGGCTCGGCCGGCATCACCCGTCCCAACGCCTCCGCTGCCTCGGCGCAGTCCGAGTAGCGCGCCTCCGAGTCCGGGTCGGCCATCCGCCGCAGCACGGCGGCAAGATTCGGGGCCAGCCCGCCGGGCATCGGCAGTTGTGTCGACCAGTCCGACGGGATGTCCGGGCCTGCGTTGCTCACGTGGACCAGCCGGCGCCCGGCCAGCAGTTCCGCCGCGAGCACCCCGACCGCGAACAGGTCGGAGCGGGGGGACGGCGTGCCCGCGTCCAGGTACTCGGGCGCCAGGTAACCGGGTGTGCCGATCGCCGCGCCGACCCCGGTCAGCGACACCGAGCGCCACGTCGCGATGCCGAAGTCGGCCACCAGGACGTGCGGTCGCGCGGGGCCGGGGTCACGCAGCAGCAGGTTCGCCGGTTTGAGGTCGCGGTGCACCACGCCGTGCGCGTGCAGCGCGGCGAGCGCGTCGAGCACCTGGCCGATCACGGTCGCCACCCAGTGCGCCGGCAGCGGCCCCGCCCGCGACATCAACTGGCGCACCGACCCGCCGCGGGCCAGTTCCGTCACCAGCACCGCGTCGTCGTCGACCAGGCGAAACGCGAGCGATCGCACCAGGTGCGGATGGTCGACCCGGATCCGCGACTCGATCACGAAGCGCAGCAGACCGAGTTCGTCCTGACCGGTGAACCGCTTCAGCGCGACCCAGCGCCGGTCCGTCCGGTCCCATGCGAGATGCACCTGTCCGAAGCCGCCGGTGCCCAGTACGGAGACCGGTGTCCACCGATCGAGATCGTCCACGGGCATCCAGCCTAGAGTGCCCGACCCGAAACCAATGGCAGGATGGTGCAACCGGGGGACGCGCGGCTGCGTCCAATGCGCGGATCGGACCAGAGTGGACCGGACCGGAGTGGACTGAAGGGGGAGCGGCGATGTGGGTTCGTACCGGGGTGGCGGTGGCGACGGCTGTGGTGGTGGCGGGACTCGCCACGGCCTGCGGTAGCGACACCGCGGGAACACCGTTCGCGAAGCCGACTTCGGTGCCGGCCAGCAGCACGCCGCCGTTCGACGGCAAGACCCTGCAACTCGGTGAGGTCGTGCAGGTCAGCAGCACGGATGGCGCGCGCATGCAGCCGGTGACCAACGGCACGATCCGCAGCCTCGCCACCATCGCGAAGATCACCGAGGTCGGCTCGGCCGACCAGATCAACGACACCGACCAGTCGTACCGGGCGGCGGCCGGTGGCACGCTGCTCGCGTTCACCGTGTCGGTCGCGCAGGACGAGGACGCCGAGGACGTCAGCGACAAGGTGGTCGCCGACGTCAACGTCGACGGCACGCAGCGCACGCTGCCGGAGTTCTTCGGCGGCGACTCGGGCGGCTCCGACGGCGGCACGCAACTGCACTACGTCGTGGCGACCGCGCAGAACCGCCGCGCGGCCGACCTGGAGTTGAAGGCGTCGGGCCTGGTACAGAGCTTCGACCTGCTGCAGGCCCGTCCGAAGGGCGACCGGCCCGCTGCCCTGTACCGCTCGTCCAGCGGCACCACGATCCACCAGGAGTCGATCGCCCCGGTGTCGTACAAGGTCACCGTTCACGGCAGCGCTGCCGTCCATCAGATCACAGTGGACAAGGCCGAGTTCGGCTACTTCACCGGCAAGGACGCCGCCGTCCCGTCGGACCCGGCCGACGGCTGGCTCACGTTGAACCTGACCGAGGGCAGCGGGGCCGACACGTACGCGCTCTGCGTCACCCCGACGTCCGCCTACACGCTGAAGGACTCGGCCGGCAAGGTGTACAAGCCCTCCGGTGCCGCGTCGTCCGTGCCGTCGCAACCGGACATGGTCAACGACACCCAGACCGTGGTGGCCTTCGAGGTGCCCGCCGACTTCGCGCAGGGCACGCTGACCATCGCGCCGAAGACCGTGGTGTGCGAGGGGTCGACCGCGACCTTCTCGCCGGAGCCGGTGCACAGCACGGCGACGATGCCGATCTCGATGCCCGCCAACTGATCCACCTGGTCGGGGGTGGGGCCCGGCTACGACCTGGCCGCCGCGCGGGCATGGTGGACGCCGCCCGGCTGGTTCCCGAACTGGCCAGGCGGCCTAGGAGCCACGGTCGCCGGTGAGTGGGGGTGCTCACGCTCGGGTGCCGTGCCTTGACAGCGGGTGGCGGCGGGGCAACTATGGAAACTATGGAAACGGACATAGTTTCCTCAGATTTTGAGGAGCGTCGCGCCGAGTTGATCCTCGACGCGGCCGGTCGGCTGTTCCTCGCGCCCGGGTCCGGGCGGGTCAGCATGGACGACCTCGCGCGCGACCTGGGGATGAGCAAGAAGACGATCTACCGGCACTTCCCGGACAAGCACAGCCTCATGACCGCCGTGCTCGACCGGCAGTTCGCCGCGATCGAACGCACCGTGGTCGCGGCCACCGAGGAGACCGCGGACGAACCGTTCGGTGAACGGGTGCGGCGGTTCCTGGTCGCGGCCGGGAACGAACTCGGGCGGATCGGAGCGGCCCAACTCGCGGCCGGGCGTGGTGACGCCGTGCTGCGCAAGCACGTGGAACAGCGCATCGACGCCGTGGTCTACCAACGGCTCGACGCCCTGTTCCGCGACGGGCACCGGCGTGGACTGCTCGCCGCGCCGCCCGAGCTGCTCGGCGAGATCACCCGCGGCGCCGTGGAACGGCTGCTGAACTCGCAGCTGCCACGTGAACTCGACTACACAGCGGCCGATCTGCTGCGGACGACCGTCGACACCGTGCTTTTCGGGGCCATTCGGCCCGGCGACGAACAGCGGGCCGGCTCATGACCGCGTCGAGCCACAGTCAGCGGGGAGGTGCGTAGCCATGGATGTCTACGAGGCGGTCACGAGCCGACGGGCCGTGCGCCGGTTCACCGATCGGCCGGTGCCGAAGGAGGTGCTGGAGCGGGTGCTGGCCGCCGCCGCGTGGTCGCCGTCCACGTCGAACCTGCAACCCTGGCACGCCTACGTGCTGACCGGCGAACCATTGGCGGAGCTGAAGAAACGGGCCGGTGAGCGTGCGGCGGCCGGCGACGGGTGGGACGAGCCGGACTACCAGATGTATCCGCCGGAACTGAAGTCCCCGTACCACGAGCGGCGTTCCGACTTCGGCGAGAAACGCTACGGCGCACTGGGGATCTCGCGCACGGACTGGGATGCCCGCCGCAGGGCCGCCATCGAGAACTGGGAGTGCTTCGGCGCGCCCGCCGCCCTGTTCTGCTACATCGACCGTGACATGGGCCGGCCCCAGTGGTCCGACGTCGGCATGTACCTGCAGACCGTCATGCTGCTGTTGCGCGCCGAAGGGCTGCACAGTTGCGCGCAGATGGCGTGGTCGGTGTATCGCAGGACCGTCGCGGAGATCCTGTCACCCCCGGACGGGCTCATCCTGTACTGCGGCATGTCGATCGGGTACGAGGACGTCACGGTCGACCACGCCCGCCCCGGCCGCGCGCCGTTGGACGAGACGGTCACGTTCGTCGAGGGTTGGGCACCAGCACCTCGTCCCCTGGCGGAGCTCCATTCCGAACACACCATCGACAGTAGGGAATTCTCATGAAGATCGCGGTAATCGGCACCGGTCTGATCGGCTCGCAGGTGATCCAGCGGCTCACCGCGGCCGGACACGCAGCGACCGGACACTCCCGCTCGACAGGGCTCGACCTGCTCACCGGCGACGGTCTCGACGACGCCCTCCGCGGCGCCGACGCCGTCGTGAACGTGACCAACTCGCCGACCTTCGACGACGCGTCCATCGACTTCTTCCGCACCACGGTGACCAACCTGCTGGCCGGCGCCGAGAAGGCAGGCGTCGGGCACATCGTGACGCTGTCGATCGTCGGCGTCGACCAGGTGCCCGACATGGCCTACTACCGGGCCAAGACCCTGCAGGAAGACCTGGTGAAGAACGGGCCGATCCCGTACTCGATCGTGCGCGCCACCCAGTTCATGGAGTTCGTCGCGCCGGCCATGGACTGGACCACCGACGGTGACGTCGTGCGCCTGCCCGCTACCCCGATCCAGCCGATCAGCTCCGCCGAGGTCGCCGCCGTCGTCGCCGAGGTCGCCGCCGGAGCGCCCCTGAACGGCACCCGTGACATCGCGGGCCCCGACGTCTTCACCCTCGACGAGTTGGGCCGCATCACACTGGAAGCCACCGGCGACCACCGCCACGTCGTCACCGACCCGACCGCCGGCCTGTTCGCCCTGGCCAAGGGGGACGTGCTGATCGCGTCGGACGGCGCCCACCTGGCCACCACCCACTACCGCGACTGGCTGCGGTCGCACTGACCGGGTCGGTGTAGCCCGGCAGGCACGAGCGAACGAATTCACGTTTCCGTTCACGGAATCGACGACGATTTCGGGAATCGCCCGGCCGTGCACGGAATCGACGGGAGGCATCGAAGTCGGGTCTCCGGCCCGCCTTCGATGCCTCCCGCTCATGGCGCTTTCTATGCGTCTTCGAGGATTTCCGCGAATGCGATGGCAACGCCTCCGGTGGCGTGTTGGAAGGTCGCCTCGACCAGGGGGCCCGCCTCCGCCGTGGCGGCGCTGGCCGCCGCGTAGTCGGTGAAGTACAGGTCCAGCATTCGGTACGCCGGGGTCGGGCTGCCGTCTTCCTTCGGCCAGACCTTCGACGTCTGCATCCGCGTCAGGCCGGGGAGCTTGCGCGCCAGTTCGAGCTGTTCGGGGTAAGCCGCCTCGAAAGCGTCCGGATCGGTCGGGTTGGAATAGACGAAGGTGATCTTGGCCGGCTTGCCTTGCTCAGTCATGGATGATTTCCTGCTTGTCGGTCTCGGTTGATTCACGGGAGCGAAGTCCGGACATCGCGCAGCACCTGGCGTCGTCCCCATCGGTTTCGATTGGTAGCTTCGCTCACTGTCGACCGTAGTCAGAGGAATGGGCAGCGACCATGACCGCTTCGCCGGGAGATCTTGCCGATCGTCCAGTGCCGCCTGCCGATTTGCCCCCAGCGCCGCAGGAGTTTGCCGATCCGCCGGCGATCGAGGACGCCGCCCTCGGACTGGCCGCCGAAGGCCGGTCGCACGACCTGCTCTCGGAGCTGTTGCGGAGCGTCCGGCTCAGCGGCGAGCGGATCGTCGCGTACGCCCCGCCGCCGACCTTCTCGATCGATTTCGCCGACATCGGCAGCCTGCACATCATCGAAGCGGGTGAGGTCGCGCTCCGGGTCGACGGAGACTCCCACGTCGAGCACGTGGGCCGTGGCGACGTCGTCCTGCTCCCGCGCGGCGACACGCACCACATCACCCACGCGACCCGGCCTGCCGGCGCGGCCGGGAACGACGCACCGGAGCCGGCGCGCTGGCTCTGCGGGACGTTCACGATCGGCGACCCGCAGGCGAGCCACCTGCTCGGGAGCCTGCCGGCGATGATCATCCTGCGCGGCGGGGGCGGCCCGGCGCTGGAAGGGCTCGAAGTGGCCCGCAGGATGCTCGTGGTCGAGATGGAGTCGCCCTCGCAGGGGTCGGCCGTGATGGTCGCGCGCATCCTCGACCTGATCTTCATCCAGATCCTGCGCGCCTGGGCCGCCAGCGCGGACGCCCGGCCGAATTGGTTGGCCGGTGCGCTCGACCCGGAGATCGGCCTGGTCCTCGGCGCCATCCACCGCGACCCCGGCCACGACTGGACGGTCGAGGAACTGGCCCGGGCGTGCAACCTGTCCCGGTCGGCGTTCGCCGCTCGGTTCGTCGCGCGCGTCGGGAAGCCGCCTGCCACGTATCTCGCCCAGGTGCGCCTGGACGCCGCCACCGACCTTCTCCGTGGCACCTCGCTTCCGGTCGCGGTCATCGCCGAGAACGTCGGCTACACGTCGGAGGCCGCCTTCAGCCGCGCGTTCAAGAACCGCTACGGCACGCCCCCGGCCCGCTGGCGACGGGACATCCGCACGCAACACTGGTGAGAAGTTCGCCACCAGGGGCTTTCGCCAGAACGCCACGAATGGCGGCCGTTCTCGCCCGCCGGTGTCGGTTGCCGTCGAGCCCGTTCGTGGTCAAGGTGAACGACCGGCAGTGGGCCGATCGACAGCACACGAGGAGAGCACCATGACCGCCACCTACACGTTCGACGTCTTCACCAGCCTCGACGGCTTCGGTGCCGCCACCGGCGACTGGACCGGCTACTGGGGCAAGCAGGGCCCCGAACTGCTCGAACGCCGTTACGCCCTCTACGGCGAGGAGCAGCGGATGGTCTTCGGGGCCACCACGTATCGGGCGTTCGCGCAGATGCTGGCCTCGGCCACCGAGGAGTCCGAGGTGCGCGACCCGTGGGTGACGCGGATGCGCAACCTGCCGACGACGGTCGTGTCGACCACGCTGAACGGGCCGCTGGACTGGCCGGACGCGACCGTGGCGCACGGCGACGCCGTGGACGTCGTCGCCCGGCTCAAGCGGGAGTCCGACGTGCCGCTGCGCTCGCACGGCAGCCTGTCGATGAACCGGGCCTTGATGGCCGCCGGTCTGGTCGACCGCCTCCAGGTGACGGTCTTCCCGGTGATCACCGCGCGGACCGGCGTGGACCCGATCTTCCACGGCGGCGCGGACTTCGACCTGGAGTTGATCGAGAGCCGGACGCTCGACGGCCGCACCCAGGAGCTGATCTACCGGCCCACTCCGCACATCTGAATTCCGTCCGGCGCGTGGGCGGGCGCTGCGATACTCGTCCGGTGACCGACTCCGGCTTCGGTGCGGGGACCGTCGGCGACGTGCCCACCGACCGGGCCACCCGGATCGGCCGGGTCACCGACACCCGTGCCCGCGGTGGCGTGCGGGACGTCCCGGACCTGGCCGTGCGTCCCGTGCTGGGCGTCGCCGTCGCCGTGACCGCGGTGCTGCTGGCCGTGGCCGGGCGCTACGGGTATCACCGGGACGAGCTGTATTTCCTGTCCGCCGGCCGTCGCCCGGCCTGGGGGTATCCCGACCAGCCGCCGCTCGTGCCGCTGCTGGCCCACGTGCTGGGCGACGTGGCGCCCGGCTCCCTCGTGGTGCTGCGCACGCCGTCGGCGCTGGCGGCCGGTGCCGTCGTCGTGCTGGCCGCGCTGACCGGCCGGGAGTTGGGCGCTCGGGCCGCTGCCCAGGTCCTGGCCGCCGTCGCCATGGGCAGCAGCGCCGTCCTGTTCGGCATCGGGCACCTGCTCAGTACGGCGACGTTCGCCCTGCTGGCCGATGTGCTCGTGCTGTGGCTGGCGGTGCGAGCGACCCGGACCGGGCGTCGCCGAGCGTGGTTGCCGATCGGCGCGGTGGCCGGCGTGGGGCTACTGGCCAGCGGCCTGGTCGCGTTCGTGATGGTGGCGGTCGTCGTCGGGCTGCTCGTCAGCGGGCCGAGGGACGTCTTCCGGTCCCCGTGGCCGTGGGCGGGGACGGTGGTCGCCGCGGCGATGTGGGCGCCGTACCTGGCCTGGCAGGCCGGTCACGGCTGGCCCGAGCTGGCCGTGAGCCGCTCGATCGCGGCGGGCGGCTCAGCCAGTTCGGTGTCGCGGGCGCTGCTGGTGCCGGAGCTGTTCGGGCTGGTGGGGCCCTGGTTGGCGCCGATCTGGGTGGTCGGGCTCGTCCGGCTGGTCCGGGACCCCGCGGTGCGCCGGGCCCGCTGGGTGGCCGTGGCGTACGTCGTGGTGGTCGTGGTGTTCGTCGCGACCGGGGGCAAGTCGTACTACCTGGCGGGGTTCTACCCGGTGCTGCTCGGCGCCGGGGCGCAGCCGGTCGTCGACTGGATCGGCCACCGACGCCACCGGCGGTACCTGCTCGGCGGGGCCGTCGCGATCAGCGCGCTGAGTTCCGTCGCGGTCACCCTGCCGGTGTTTCCGGTGGCGGTGTTCGCCGGGACACCGCTGAACGCGGTGAATCCGGACTCGGGGGAGACCGTGGGCTGGCCGCGGTACGTCGCGGAGATCGCCGCCGCCTACCACCGGCTCCCTGCCGCGGAGCGCGACCACACGGTCATTCTGACCAGCGACTACGGTGAGGCCGGCGCCCTCGAACAGTTCGGTCACCTGCCGCCGGTTTTCAGCGTGCACAACGGGTTCTGGTACTGGGGCCCGCCGCCGGAACGGGCGACGCAGGTCGTGGCCGTGGGGTTCGACCGGTCCCGGCTGGACGCGTTCTGCTCCCACGCGGTTCTGCTGGCGCGCCTGGACAATCCCTGGGGGCTGGCCAACCGGGAACGAGGTGCGCCGGTGTGGTCGTGCACCCGGCTGCCCGGCTCCTGGGCCAGCGTGTGGCCGGCGATCAAGGTGATCGGCTGACGGCCTGGGCGCCCGTCAGCGGCTCGTGACCGGCTCCCACACGCCCAGCATCAGCATCAGTGCCAGCCCGGCCAGCACGGCGACCACCACGGCGACACCGACCAGGAACGGCCGTCCCCGACGGGCGACCAGCACACCGGGCGTCAGCACCGACGCGGGCTCCCCGCGGACGGCCCGGGTCGGCGCGGGACGGCCGACCCTCCGGCGACGGGGTGGTGGCGGCGCCGGTGTGGTGACGAGCGTGGGCAGTTCGGCTATCGGGGTGGCGGGATCCAGCATGCGCAGGGCGTCGGCGCAGCGATCGGGACTCGGCCGCCGATCGGCATTCCTGGCACTCATCGCGGCCAGCAGTTCCGCCAGTTGCGCAGCGCGCGACCGGCGTGGCAGCCGGGCCAGCGCGGACCGCACGGTGACGCCCCCGGATCTGGTCGGCTGTCCGGTCAGGCACTCCTGCAGCAGCATGCCGAGTGCGTAGACGTCGACCGCCGGTGTGATCTCGCCGCCGTGCACCTGTTCGGGGGCCAGGTAGACGACACTGGCGGTCTCGGCGACGGTGTTCAGCCCGGCCGACGTGGTCAGCAGCGCGACACCGCAGTCGGCCAGCAGCGTGTTGCCCTCGCTGTCGAGCAGGACGTTGGCGGGTTTGACGTCCAGGTGCGTGATTCCGTGGCTGTGCACATGGTCGATCGCGTCGGCCAGGCCGATGCCCAGCCGGATCACCTCGGCCGGCTCCAGCGGTCCGGTCCGCAGCCGGCTGCGCAGGCTCTCGCCGTCCACCAGTTGCAGCACCATGTAGGGCCGCTCGCCGTCGATGCCGGCGTCGAAGATGGAGACCAGCCCGGGGTGGGTCCAGTTGGCCAGGATGCGGGCCTCCTCGCCGAACCGCTGCCGTGCGTCCGGATCCGGGTCGGGGCGGAACATCTTCACGGCGACCGGCCGCCGCAGCCGGACGTCCTGGGCCCGGTACACGTCGGCCATCGATCCGCTGCCCAGCAGCACGTCGAGCTGGTACCGCTCGGCCAGCGGCGAGTCCCAGCCCACGGAACCGTGCTCACCCATCAGCCCACTCCTCACGTGCCGTCCCGGAGAGGTTTCCCGTTCCGTTCCGATCTCAATCGGAAGATCGGCAGCGGCTATGGTGTGGCCGTGGCCGAACCGTTCGCGTTGCACGACATCGGGGCGGCCTATGACGCCGTCGCCACTCGCTACGCGGAGCTTTTCAGCGGCGCGCTCGCATCCCGGCCACTGGAACGCGGGCTGCTGGCCGCGTTCGCCGAACTGGTACGGGCACACGACGCCGGACCGGTCGCCGACATCGGGTGCGGACCCGGTCACGTGACCGCCCACATGCACGCGCTCGGCCCGACCACCTTCGGCATCGACCTGTCCGCCGCGATGGTCGCCCTGGCCCGCCGAGCGCATCCCGAGTTGCGGTTCGACGAGGGGTCGATGACCGCGCTCGACCTGGCCGACGGGGTGCTCGGCGGCATTCTCGCGCTCTACTCGGTCATCCACCTGCCGCCGGGACAACTGCCGGTCGTGTTCGGCGAGTTCCAGCGCGTCCTGGCGCCGGGCGGTCACCTGCTGCTGGGGTTCTTCGCCGGTGACGACCCGCTGCCACAGGAGTTCGACCACAAGGTCACGCTCGCCTACCGGTGGTCCCCGGACAGCCTCATGGAACTGTTGCGCCAGGCCGGTTTCGTCGAGGTCGCCCGGTTGCTGCGCCAGCCCCGCGACGGCGAGCGGTTCCAACAGGGCCACCTGCTGGCCCGCAAGCCGCCGGACCCCTGAGCCCGCACTCCTGGGCGGCCTCCAGGACGCGCGGGACGTGAACCGGGATGTTCGCCGCTTCGGCCGCTGTGCTCAGGCGGTCGTCATAGGTGAGCAGGGCGGTCAGTTCGGCGCCCAGGAGACGGGCCGTCGCCAGGTGGACGGCATCGAGGGAACGCAGCAGCGGATCGGGCTCGACCATGGCGCCGCGAACGACTTCTTCGATCCGCAGCAGGTCGGGCTGATCCGTTCATCGTCTCGGTGTTCTTGAGAGAAGGCCGGGAACGCCTCCGCTTGTTCCTCAGCGGCCAGGGGTTTGGACGCGGCGCTGGAGCCCAGGAGTACAGCGCCACGGCCACCTGCGTAGGTTCGCACGCTCGGCGAGGAGCGCACTGGTCAGCGGACTGGGTTCCTCACCCGTCACGGGGTGCAGACGTTCGGGCACGTAGCCGGGGTTCTTGGCGCGGTGCAGACGACCATCGGCCTTGAGGCGAGCCAGGATCGCATCGCTGGTGTGGTGGCGCAACTCGCGCAGCCCCACGGAGGCGTCGGGTAGGCCGCTACTGCTCGTGATCGTCTCGGCTCATCACAGCCGGGGAGGCGGTAGTTCGATTCCGCTCAGGCCGGAGTAGATGATGAAGCGGAACGGTCCGGTGTTCTGGTTGCGTTCGACCAATCGTTCCAGGGTTTCCCGGCGCAGTGCGGACAGTGCGGGATGGCCGGGGTGGCGCTGTAGTGCGTGATCGGCCAGGCGGAGGGCCACCGGGAGGCTGTCGCGGCCGAGGAGGTCACGTATCACGTCGGCGTGGCGATCCGGGTCGCCTGCGGCCAGCAGGTCCAGTGCCAGCGACCACTCGTCGGGGAAGATGTGTTCGACGCCCTCGCCGTCGGCCTGCCAGTATCCGGTGTACTGCCGGTGCATCCGGTTGATCAGTCCCTCGCGCAGGAGCAGGTACGGCAGGACCGCGTCCGGGTGGTCCCGCAGTAGGTCGGGCATATGGTTGCGGCGCAGGATTTCGCCCAGTGTGCGCCAGGCTCGCAGGTCGGTGTCGACGGCGTCCCGGAGTGACTCCAGCGCGGCCCGCACGTGCGGGATGGTGGCCGTCGTGAAGGTGTCGGTCAGCGGCGGGTGGCCGTGGATCACGACGCGCGGCGCGAGTCGTTCCACCTCGCGCATGCCCTCGATCAGGCCGTCGGGGGAGCCTTCGCCGAAGAACGGTGCACCCAGGTAAGGCATCATGATGTCGCCGACGAACAGCACACCCCGGGCGGGCACGTGTACCAACAGCGCGTCCGTGGTCTCGCCGCCGCTGACCGGGATCAGTTCCACGTCCAGGCCGCCGATGCGCAGTGTGGTGGGTGCGTCGATCAGCTGGTCGGGCTCGCGCTCCAGACCGCGCAGGTTTTCGCCCGCGGGCAGGAAACGCGGCCACGGCGGGCGGACGCTCTGCCGGTGGTCGACGTCGGACCGGGCCACGACCTGGGTGCCCGGGGCGAGCAACGCGGCCAGTCCGCCCACGTGGTCCCAGTGCCCGTGGGTGATCACCACGTGCGTGATCGGGTCGGTGGTGACGTCTCGGTAGGCGGCGAGCGCGGCAGCGGTGTTGTCCGGAGTGCTACCCGCGTCGATGGCGATCACCCCGGTGCTGGTCCGCACGAACGCGATGTCCGAGAAGTCGTATCCCTGCGCCACGTGCACGCCATCGGCGACTTCGGCGATGGCGGGTGGTACGAACCGGAACCCGGCTTCGTCGGTGACCCAGTAGTCGCTGGCCAGCAGTGACGGATGCCGATCCGTACCGACCCGGTCCCGAGCGCGCCGCGCGTCCTCCGTTCGCCCGGCGGCCGTGTACAGCAGCGCCAGACCGTGGTACGCGGACCGGCGCAGCCCCGGCGGGAACCGGTCGGGCAGTGCCACCACCAGTTCCAGGTCGTCGATGCCCTCGATGATCCCGGTCTGCGCGCGCACGATGCCGCGCAGGTAGTTCGGCAGACCGATCTCCCGGGCGACGGCCGCGTCGAGTGTATCCAGCGCCTCGTCGATGCGACCATCCAATCTGGACAGTGCGACGCCGGCGATGGCCAGAGGCAGGCCGCGAGCCGTGTCGTCCCGGCCCAGCTTGTCGAAGAACTCGTGTGCTTCGGCGTACCGGCGGCCGGCGAACAGCTGGTTCATCAGCACCAGCAGAACCCGTGGCGACGGGTTCGGCCACCTCGCGGCCGTACGCAGACCGTCGATCTCGTGGTTGTCCGCACATGCTGTGCTCATCGCGCTTCTCCGAGGTGCTTGGCCCGCAGGGTCTGCTGGAGGTCGTCGGCGAACGTCGCCGACTCGACCCCGCCCACCTTCCCGATGCCGGCGTTGTTCACCAGCACGTCGATCGTGCCGAACCGTTCCGTCGCGGCGTCGACCAGGGCCGTCACGGCCTCATGGGACGTCACGTCGGTGGGCACCGGCAACGCCGCCGAACCCAGTTCGCGGACTTCCGTCGCGACCTGGGCGAGCCGGTCGGGCGAACGGGCCGCGAGTACCAGTCGGGCTCCCTCTCGGGCGAACGCCAGCGCGACGGCTCTGCCTATGCCGCGCGACGCACCCGTGACCAGCACCACCTTGTTCGCGAAGTGGCCATCCATGTGCACCTCCTGATTGATGTATATACAACATTTGGGCATCGACACGCGCCTGGGTCGATCGTTCCGGTCAGGCGTCCGGCGCGTACCCCATGCTGCCGGCGATTCCATGGACGGCGTCGATGCCGGACGTGCCGAGCAGTTCCGTGGCCTGTCGCTGGGCCTCCCGCCACTGGGGCATCACGGACTCGATCTTGGCCCGGCCCGCTCGGGTGAGGGCGACCTCGCGAATTCCCTTCGCGTCGGATGCCACGGCCTCGATCCAGCCGCGGTTGAGCAGCAGGCTCACGTTCCGGCTGACCGTGGACCGCTCCAGTTGCAGGACGTCACCCAGTGTCGACGGGGGACAGGGCCCGACCTTGCCCAGTGCGGCCAACAGGTTTACCTGGGCAATGGTGATGTCGTGACCGCCGAGCGCGCTGTCGTAGAGGCTGGTGAGGGTCCGGCTGATCAGTCGGACCCTCACCGCCAGGCAACCGTTCACGATCTCGTCGACCGATGAGCTGCTCACGGACATCAGTGTTGTATATACATCAAGCCCGCGTCAACCCCGCTGCTCAAGGGCGGGTCAGGACGGTGATTGTCAGGTGCGGGTCGGAGCGGATGTCGTGTTCGGTGAAGCGGTCGGTGACCCAGCGCTGCGCGGCGAACAGTTTCGTCTGGTCGTCGTGGTGCGGTGACGTCGGGTTGGTCGACTCGGAGTACGTGAGGATCGTGCGCGCCACCGGTCCGTGCGGCGACATCTCCGCCACCATGACGAAACTGGAGCCGAAGCGGACGGGGGTGAATCGGCCGTCGCCCAGGCCGGGTGAACCGTTGCCCTCCACGACGGAGTAGCAGCCCTCGGCGTTGCCGCAGCCGGGCAGTGCGACGTCCGGTCCGCCGACGTCGGTGTACTGCGTGGTGGACAGCGATGCGTTCAACGGCACGCCGAGCGTCTCCATGCGCTCGACGGCGCCGGCCAAGGCCCGGCGCACCGCGGGACTGGCCGTATTGAGCGTGTTCGGCGTGGTCGCCGGGTGGGCGGGGTCGAACGGTGTGCGCCACAGGTCAGGGGCCATCACGGCACTGGTCCAGTACTCGCGCCACAGCACCGCGCCGCCGCTGTGCAGGTCGTCGCGTGTGTTCCAGGCGGCCAACACCGGGCAGGCCGGCCGGACGTCGATCGCTCGCCCGTCCGTCGCCGTCAGCGTCGGGTTGGCCCGGCACAGTGCCACCGTGGCGTTCCTGGCCAGTTCCGCACTGAGGTTGCGATCGGACAGCAGGGCCTGCTGCATCGTCGGCACCGTGAAGCCGGGTGCGCCCAGGCCGTCGGTGCCGTGCAGCCGCCGGTCGATCAGGCTCAGGCCCATCCTGGTGCGCAGGGAGCGCTCCGTGCCGACGTCGCCGTAGATGACGGGCTCGTCGGTGATCTCCGCCGCCGGGTTGGTCAGCCAGAAGGAGTCGTTGCTGTTGGTGACGAAGTCCGTGCGGGTCAGTGTCGGATCGGTGCCCGGGCCGAAGATGCCCGGCGTGATCGCGTCCGGCGCACTGCCCCAGTCGCAGTCCGAAGTGGACCCGTCGAGAACCAGCTGCTCCGGGTAGAGCGCCTGGCCCAGTGGACTGTCCACGCATCGGCCGAGCTGGGCGTCCGTCACGTGCGGTACGACGGAGGCGTCGGCGAAGTACGCGGTGCCCGCGCTGTCCGCCGCGATCGTGTTCGTGAACGGAATGCCCTGGTAGCGGTTCTGCACCGCCCGCAGCTGCGGAACGCTCTGCGCCTGGTCCATGCCGAGCCACTCGTTCAGCGAACGACCGTTGTCGACGTTCACACCGCGCATGGCGACCGCCGTGGTGGCCGTCCAGTCCAGCGCCAGCACCGGCCCGTACCGCGAGTCGTAGACCGTCCGGCTCACCGTCCCGCCACCGGCAACCGGCACCGTCACCTGGTGGCTGGTCATCCGTTCGACGTGGCCGTCCACGACGTAGCTGGTCGGGTCGCCGGGGACCAGTCGCAACTGGTACAGCGTGAACCGCTGCGCGGTGGAGACGGTGTGCGACCACGCGAGCCCCGCGGTGTGGCCGATCTCGACCACCGGGGTGCCGTACAGGCTGGCGCCGGTCACGTCCAGCACGCCGGGAATGGTCAACTGCACCTGGTAGAAACGGCCCGCGCCCAGCCACGGGAAGTGCGGGTTGGCCAGCAGCAGGCCGTCGCCGTGCGCGGTGCCGGTGCGGCCCACGCCGATCGCGTTGCTGCCCAGGTCGGCCGGGTTCAGGTCGGGCATGCGGGTCGTCGGGTCGCCCGCCGGGTGCGCCTCGGCGATGAGGTCCGCGACGCTGCCGATGCCGCCGAGCTGGTTGGCGGCGTAGAAGATCCGCTCGATCTCGATGTCGGTGATGGGGTGCACCCACGGCTTGGCCCGGCATGTCGGGTCGGGGAGGTGGGCGACGCCCGTGTCGGCCAGGTAGCGGTTCACGCCGGCGACGTACCCGTCGACCAGGCCGCGGACCTGCGGCGACATGCCCAGCGGCGCCGGCTGGTCCATGGCGCGTTCGACCATGCCGCTGTCGTCGACCCACCGGTGGAACACGTCGCTGTCCAGGTTCGTCAGCGGCCCGGACAACTGGTCGCCGCTGTCGGCGTCCGGCCCGAAGTACCGGGACCGTTCGCCGTCCACGGTGACCACCTGATCCGCCAGCTCACACAGGTTGTCCTGCGCGAACGCGTATCCGTACCCGTAGCCGAGGTCGGGGAAGTCGCCGGCCAGGATGTGCGGGACACCGTAGTCGGTCCGGCGGATCACCACCGTGCCGTGCCGCGGTGACGTCATCGTGAGACCGGCCGGGTCGGCATTCGCCGTGCCGGTCGTCAGACCGATCCCGGCGAGCACCGACACCGTGATCGCACACATGGCGGTACGCCGTCTGGACACCACGTCGTTCCCCCTTCGTCGGACAGCTGTCAGCCGGACAGTTTCCCGCCGCACAGTTGTCAGCCCGGGCCGACGCTATCGGCGACCGTCCGGCGCCCACATCAGGGAAATCCCTGAGGCGACCTGGCCACCGAACGGACGGCACCTGTCTGCGGCAACGGATGTAAGCGAGGTGTAATCCCGTCCGCCTACCGTGCGGGCACGGACACGCCGTGTGGGTGTGGCCTTGGCGGACGGGCCACGGACAGCGGCCCCGTCATGGACTCCGTTTCGTGTTGGGAGAACAGTATGCGAATCGCCTGGACCGGACTGGGCTGGCTGGCGCTTCCCATCGTCGCCGTCACCCTTGTGGTCGGCGGCCTCCTGGCCATCCCGCTCGGCTCCGCCACCACGCTCGGCTCCGGTGCCGTGCTCGGTACCACGGCGTTCGCCTTCGCGCTGTCGGCGTTCCCCACCTACCTCCTGGGACGTGCCCTCAACTCGTCGGTGGGAGCCGACGGCAGGCGCGTCTGGCACAACCGGCACCGCATGGGGACGGCGAGCCTCGTCGGGAAGACCGGCCCCCTGCTGCCGCTGCAGAACATGTGGGGCGGCCAGTTGGGTGTCGCCTACCTGGTGCTCTGCGCGTTCGTCGGTGGTGCACTGCTGAACTCGAAGACGTTGGTGTTGATCCTGATGGTCCTCCCGGTCGTGGCCGGCATTGTGGTGGTGATCACCGTGCGCAGGCGGCGGACGGCCCGCGCCGCGCAAGCGATTGCGGCACCGCTGGACATCGAGCAGGTGCGCGCCAGGAGCCGTCAGGCGACGCAGGCGATCAAGGCCGGGCAGACCATCCGGTTCGGCGGCGTCACGGTCTCCCACGCCGGCCTCGGGTGGGACGGTCGCACGGTACCCTTCACCGAGATCGAGCGCATCCACTACGACCGCGACAACCTCTACCTTCAGCTACCCGCGGGCCGGTACGCCTACCCGCTGTCCCGGATCGACGACCACCCCGTTGCCGTGGGTGTGATGATCGGCCTCCATCGGGCGGCTACCGGCCGGACAAGTACGCGATGAGCGTGGCCATGTTGCTGATGTAGGTCGACGTGCTGATCACCAGCGGGCGGGCGGTCGGTTCGTAGGGCGGTTCGGCCGGTGGGTTGCTGGGGTCGTACGGCGACGTGTCGTAGATGTCGCCGACGTTCTTGCTCATGTACGCCTTGCCGTCGTACGGCGTGGTGGGGCCAGGGCCGCGGTACGGGTTGCTGATCGCGTTGTCCGGCGTGAGCCAGTAACTCTTGTCGCCCAGGTCGTCCACCAGCGCCGCCGCCTGTGCGTCGGTCACCACCGGCGGTGTCAGCGACGCACCGCGGAACAGGTCGGCGATGGCGAGATCGCGCAGCGAGAAGTAGCGGGGCAGCGGGATGGGTGTGCCCCGGGTCAGCGGTGAGTCGGCCACCGACTCGGCCACCTCGGCCGGGGTCATCGCCCGCAGCCGTGCGTAGGTGTCGCACAGCCCCGGCAGGTCGATGGCGCGCCCCGCGGAATAGTGGCTGAGGGTGTCCCGGTGGTCGTAGTCGGTGTAGTAGGCACCGTTGCGGACGTTGGAGCCGAAGCGGTGCGGGAAGAGCGCCTGGTTGGTGCCCAGTTCGACGAAGGTCGGGTGGGTACGGCCGGCCAGCAACGGGTTGTCGGCGATCTGCTGGCTGGTCAGCGGACAACTGGCCAGCCAGTCGATCGCGTCCGGGACCCCGTCGAGGTAGCCGCGGTCGCCGGTGACCAGGAAGTAGTCGAACAGGGCGCGGATGTTGGTCTGGGTGGTGTGGGTGACCAGCGCGCGCGGCTCGTAGGACCGGGCCGCCGCTGGCGCGCCCGCCGGGCGGCCGTGCCGGGCGCGGGACAGGTGTTGCAGCCCCCATCCGGCCTGCGGTGCCGGCTGTTGCAGCCGGCGCAGGCAGTCCATCGCGCGGATCACCGGGCGGATGAGGTCGCGCCGACCCAGTGCCGACACGCACATCAACAGGAACTTGATGTTCTCGCCCAGCACGTCGTCGTTGAACGTGACGTCCTGGGTGTACTCGCCGTCCTCCATGCCGTGCCGCACATCGGGCGGCAGCCACGGCGGCCGTGCGTCCGGCCACGGCATCTGGGCGACCGAACCGGAGTAGGCCGGGAACCGCTGCGGCCAGCCGCCGTCCACCACACCACCGTGGAACTGCGCCCGCAGCACGTACCCGATGGCCCGCTCCAGGGCCACCCCGAACCGCGGGTCGCGGCGCTCCACGTACAGCCGCAGCAACAGTTGGGCGGCCGACGAGGTGCCCGCGTCGTCGAACGTCGCGTTCGGATAGAGGTGCTGGAACTCCTCCAGCCGCCAGCCGTTCCCGCCGATCGTGGCGTACCAGTGGCGCAGCGACTCCGTGCCCGCGAAGTCGTGCACGTAGTTCCAGCCGCCCACAGGCAGTTGCGCGGCGACGAGCGCGTGGCCGGTCCGCTCCGCCGCCCGGTAGAAGATCTCCTCGCCGGTGGCGTGGTAGGCGTCGAGCATGCTGTGTCCGACCGACGGGGTGCCCGGCGGCTGGATCCAGCACATCGTCCGGCGGGCCTCCATCTCGCCCCAGGTGACCGAGAGGTCGGGCAGGTAGTTCCACACGTAACCGCCGCGATAGGACACGTGTTCGTCCAGATGGCCGGCGGCGCGCCGCATGGCGTCGAGCACCGTGGTGCGGGTGGTGGTGGGCCGGGCGGCGGCGATCGTGGCCAGCGCGGGTGCGGCCACCACGAGTCCGGCGAACGTGCGGCGGCTGAACGGCATCGGCATGGACAAACACCTCCGCGACGGTCGGGCATGCGCGACAGCTTCGATATAACCGGAAATCCCCGGAGTCTGGTGTGTCGAAATTGTCGAATTCGTTGCTCCGATCGGTGTTGCTCGTTCGGCGAACAGCGGTTGATCGGTCATCCTCGGTGCGGTAGAAGCGCCTGCGGACGGGCCATCTCACACGAGTTCCTCGGTGCAGCCGGCAAGTTCGGCCAGCGCTGCCCGGTGGCCGGCGTCCACGGCGGCACGCAGCAGCGTCGGCCTGCGTTCGGTGCGGCCGATCCGGGCGCTGCCGATCGGCGGGTGGATCTGCAGCGCCGCGGGATGCGACAGCAGTGCCCGTTCCTCATCGGCCCGGACTTCCGCGCGGCGCAGCCACGTGTCGAACGCACCCGGAGCGTGACGCGCGAACCACCGCGACGCCACCAGGCGTTCCCCTCGGGACGGCGCCGACGCCGCCTTCTCGTCCGAGCGTTTGGTGCGCAGCGCCACGATGTGCGTGGCGTGCTGGGCCAGTGCGGTGCGCACCGGGATCGACTCGCTCACGCCGGCGTCCACGAACGACCGGCCGTTGATCTCGACCGGCTCGCCCGCGAGGAGGGGCATGGCGGTCGACGCGCGGAGCGCGGCCTGCAGGCTCGCCTGGTTGTGGACCTGGTCGTGCAGGTCGACGGCCCGGCCGGTGTGGGCGTCCGTCGCGATCGGATGGAACTCGACCGGGTTGTCGAGGATCTCCTGGAAGCCCATCGGCATGATCTCGGTGTAGACCGTGTGCACCAGGAATCGGGTGTCCACGACCGGCTGCCGGCGCAGTGCGCGTCTCGGGTCGATGGTCGTGCGCATGATCAGCGGGTCCCACCACGCGTGCTTGGTGCTGTCGGCGCGACCGCACAGCAGCCACGCCGCGTTGAGCGCACCCGCCGAGCTGCCGTAGACGGCGTCGAACATCGGCAGCAGGCCGAGCTGTTCGATGGCGATCGTCATGCCACTGGAGTAGGCACCGCGCGAGCTGCCACCTTCGATGAGCAGCACCAGACGCGCGTCGTCGGTGCGCCGCCCGGGCGCGCTTCCCTGTCGTTTGCGCTCACGCAGCAGTTGCCGGACTGTCTCGGTCACGGTTCCACATGTACAGCAGCCCGTCGCCGGCAGGTGTCGCCACCTCGGTACGGCACGGTTCGTGGTGTCGGCTGCTCTACCATCTGGTTCGATGTCGTCCGTTGAAGTGCTCGTTCTCGGGCCGGTTGTCGTTCGGCGTGGGCGGGACACCGTTGTGCCGTCGGGGCCGCTGGTGCGCGGCATCATCGGGGTGTTGGCGTTGGCCGGTGAGGCCGGGCTGTCGGACGGGGCGTTCGTGGCCGCCGCGTGGCCGGGGCGGTCGGACATCGGTGGTTCGGCTGCCGCTGTCGGTGTGCACCGTGCTCGGCGGTGGCTCGCCGAGCATGTCGGTGAGTCGGTGCGGATCGAGCGGACCACCACCGGTTACCGGTTGAGTGGCGCGGACGTGGACGCCCGGCGGTTTCGGTCGATTCGCGACGATGCGGCCGCTCTGGCGCTGTGGCGGGGGAGTCCCCTTGCCGACACGCCGTTCGGTGACGTCGTCGCTCCGTTGGTCGAGGCGTTGGAGCGGGCGCGGCTGGACATGGCGATCCGACACGCCAGGTCGTTGCCGCACGCCGGGGGCGCGGCTGCCGCCGTGGATGTCGTGGCGCCGCTGGCCGAGGCACATCCGCTGGACGAACCCCTGCACGCCGTGCTCATCGAGGCGCTCGCCTCCTCGGGACGACAGGCCGACGCCCTGAGCCGCTACGAGCGGCTTCGGCTGCGTTGGCCGACGAGCTGGGCGTCGATCCCAGCCGTGACCTGTCCGACGCGCCGGTGCGCATCCTGCGGCAGGACCTGCCCGACAGCCACCCGGAGGCGGTGCGGCGGCGGCCTGCGCAGCTGCTCACCGACGTCGGTCAGTTCACCGGGCGCGGCGTCGAACTGGCGCGGCGAGTTGTACGACAGGGTCGGCGTCCCCCGCGGCGCCTGACAGCCTTTCCGGGTGGATTTCGCGTGGCCGGGAAATCCGATCTCGGATGGCCGAACAGTGGATTTCGTCAGGGTGGACATTGGAATCGATCTGCTGCGCCGAATGGATGACGTGCGCCACGTTCGAGTGACTGTCGGGTTGATGTGGAAACGAATCACGGGGTTGCCGCGACGTGGCATTGTGCATGTCCCTGCCCTATTTTATTGCGAGGTGAGATGTGAATTCATCCACGTCGACTCCACGGCGACTGATCATGCTCCTGGGGGCGGCACTACTGGTGTTGCTGGGTGTTCTGGTGCCGGTGGGCGCCGCGGGCGCGGCCACGGCGAGCCCAGCGGCCGCGCCCGAGGTGCAGGCATTTGTCGGTTATGCCGACACTCTGCGCGCTAATCCAGCCAATTTTCCGACACCGTGGTCCGGTTCACCGGATGTGGTATTCGCCGGTTGTACGGCGAATTGTTCGTTCGACGCCGGCGCCGTTCGGCTGGTGAACAACACGCCGTTGGCCGTGACCGTGAACTCCGTGGTGGTCAAGCTCGGCACCTGTTCCTTCGACATGTGGCCGCACGGCACCGTGTTGCAGCCGGGGCAGCAGTTCATCGTCACGCAGACGGCGAGTGGCGCCGCCGACGGCTGTGACAACACGGCCGGCTTCTTCGACACGTCCGACATCGGGCCCAACGGCACGGGTTGGTCGGGTCACTGCGACCAGTCCGGTGTCGTGCCGGAGGTCGACGCCACGATCGACGGCGTGCTCAGCACGTTCACCGACACCGGCCAGGTGCTCAACACCGGTGGCGTGGACAAGGCGTCCTGCCCGAACGGTTCCAACGAGTCCGAGCAGTGGACGCTGATCGGCAGCCAGCCGTGTCCGGGTGCCACCCTCGACCTGGCGCCGGACACGCAGACCCAGCCGGTCGGCTCGCCGGCGACCGTCCGGGCGACGCTGCGGAACTCGTGCGGCACCGGCCTGCAGGGCGCGTCGATCGACTTCGCCGTCACATCCGGCCCGAACGCGGGCCAGACCGGCACGGCCGTCACGGACACCAGTGGCGTGGCCAGTTTCACCTACACCGGCACGACACCGGGCACCGACACGGTCAGTGCGTCCGCCACCAACCTCGCCGGGGTGATCACGTCCAACCCGGTGTCGGTGGTCTGGCAGAAGCAGTCCACGCACCTGGTGGTCAACGGTGCCACCAGCGGTGACTTCGACGACCCGGCCACCGTGGCCGGCGTGCTCACCGACAGCCACGGCCCGCTGTCCGGCCGCGGCGTGACGTTCACGGTGAACGGCACGGAAACCTGTTCGGGCACGACGAACGCGAGCGGCGCCGCGTCCTGTTCGCTGACACCCGGCGAACCGGTCGGCGACTACCCGCTCACCGCCACGTTCGCCGGTGACGCCACGCACCTGGGCACCACGGCGACGTCGACGTTCACCGTGACGCACGAGGAGACCACGCTCACCTACACCGGACCGACCAAGGCGGCGAACGGTGCGCCGCTGACACTGTCCGGTGTGCTGCGTGAGGACGGCGCGACGCCGATCGCCGGGCGCACCGTCACGTTCACCATCGGCTCGGGCGGCTCGGCGCAGTCCTGCGCCGGCACCACCGCCGCGAGCGGGTCGGCGTCGTGCACCATCGCGTCGGTGGACCAGCCCGCGGCGACGACGTCCGTCGGTGTCACCGCGGTGTTCGCCGGTGACACGTTCTACCAGCCGGCGACGGCGTCCGCGACGCTGAAGTTCCAATACCTGACCGGCAGGGCGTACGGCCTGTCGGCCAAGGGCCTGGTGTCGATCTCACCCACGCCCGACACCGGGCCGGTCGCGACGGCGGCGGCCACCACCGTGGCGCCTCCGTGTGTCCTCACCGTCGGTGGCCTGATCAAGGCGCACACCCTGTGCGCCAAGGTCACCACGACGGTCGACCCGGGCACGTCCACGGCCACGGCATCCGTGCAGGACGCCACGATCGGTGTGGTCGGCCTGCCGGTGATCCAGATCGGACTGGTCCAGTCCGCGTCCGACACGACGTGTTCCGCCTCCAGCGGCTCGGTCACGGTGACGTCGATCAAGGTCGGCGGCATCCCGCTCGCCGTCAACCTGCACCCGGCGCCGAACACCACGATCAGCGTGCTGGGCATCACGGTGGTGCTGAACGAACAGCTGCCGGTGGCCGGTGCCGACCACGGCCTGACCGTGAACGCGGTGCACGTGAAGGCGGCCGGTCTGTTGGACGTGGTGCTCGCGTCGGCGACCAGCGACATCCACAACTGCTGACCGGAAACGGACAGGTGTGGGGCCGGCCGATCGGGCCGGCCCCACATTCGCACCCGCCAGGCGCCTGTGCGGCGGTTGACCGTGCGGCACGGCGGCGGTTCCGGACCGATGCGAACCGGTCCTGACCAGCGTGTGCCGTCGTCGCGGCCGGCAGGTGGGTTAGTCTCTCGCGAAGACGGGCGGCCGGAAGGGGTGACAGGTGGCGGGACGCATCCAGGGCCGCCGCGCTGTGCTCGCCGACGTCGCCCGGCTCGCCGGCGTGTCCACGTCGATCGCCTCGAAGATCCTCAACGACGTGTCGACCGTGTCCGTCCGGCCGGAGACCCGGCAGCGCGTGCTGGACGCGGCCGCGCGCCTGGAGTACCGGCCGCATGCCACGGCCCGGGCCCTGGCCGGCGGTGCGTCGCGGGCGCTGGCGCTGCTGGTGCCCGAACTGACGAACCCGGTGTACTCCAAGACCATCCGCGGTGCGTTCGCCGAGGCGAAGGCCCTCGGCTACACCGTGATGGTGGCCGAGGACTGGGAGGGGCAGGAGGCCGACGAGAGCTTCGGCAACTTGGTGTCGGCCGGCCACGTCGACGGTCTGCTGGTGGCGTCGGCGCACCGGGGCAGTCCGGTGCTGCGCAGCCTCGGCGAGCGTCGCATCCCGCACGTCTTCGTCAACCGGCCGGTGGCCGGGTCCGGACGCAACGTGACGATGGACGTGGCGGGCGCGAGCCGGCTGGCGGTGGACTACCTGTCCGGGCTGGGCCACCGGGTGATCGGTCACGTCGCGGGCCCCCGGGACCTGGAGACCGGGCGGACCAGGGCGGTCGCGTTCTCCGCGGCCGCTGCTGAGTTGGGCGTGTCGACCGCGCCGATCAGCTACGAGACGTTCGACGAGCGCGGCGGCTACCAGGCCACCGTCCGGCTGCTGCGGCGCAGTGCCCGCCTGACGGCGATCTACTCCAGTTCGCTCAGCCAGGCCGTCGGCGTCGTGCACGCCATCCACGAGCGCGGTGCCCGCATCCCCGAGGACATCTCCGTGGTCGCCTACGACGACCTGCCGATGGCCGATTACC
>DASZXM010001038.1:0-3481 GCA_035546415.1 Pseudonocardiaceae bacterium | reverse complement strand
CCGGTGCGCGCCCCCGGAGTTCGGGTCGCCAGGTCGGCGCTGCGTCGTGTACTTCGTGGCCAGCACCAGGCGGTCCCGGTCGGCGCGGGCGAATTCGCCCAGCATGCGCTCCGCGGTGCCGTTGGTGTAGGTGCTGGCGGTGTCGATGAAGTTGCCGCCGCGCTCGACGTAGGTGTCGAACAGCGTGCGCGCGTCGTCGTGCTCGGCGCCCCAGCCCCATTCGGTGCCGAAGGTCGCCGTGCCCAGGGCCAGCGGCGAGACCCGCAGGCCGGAGCGGCCCAGCAGTCGGTAGGTGTCGAGGGTCGGCGACATCGTGTCCTCCTGTGCTCGTGATCGTCCGTGATCGTCGTGGAGCACCAGCGTGCGGACACCGCGCGGCGGGGGTAAGGGAAGGCGGTTCCTGGGAACACCGGTCCTACCGTGTCGGTTGGACCAACCATGGCCACCAGCACCGTGGACGTGACACAGGAACTGGCCGCGTTCCTGCGGAGCCGGCGCGAACGCCTCGATCCGGGCGACGTCGGCCTGCCCGCGCGTCGCCAGGCCCGGCGGACCCCGGGACTGCGCCGCGAAGAGGTCGCCGAACTGGCCGGAATCAGCACCGACTACATCGTGCGACTGGAGCAGGCCCGCGGGCTGCGGCCCTCGGCGGACGTGGTGGAGGCGCTGGCCAGGGCATTGCGCCTGACGTCCGACGAACGCGCCTACCTCTTCGGCCTGGCCCAGCAGCGCCCCCGCGACGCCGACAAGCTCGCCACCACCGCGGCACCCGCATTGGCTCGGCTGGTCGCCGACCTGTCGCCGCTGCCGGCCATGCTGATGAACCACCGCTACGACATCCTGGCCTGGAACGACGAAATGGTGCGGCTGTTGGTGGACTTCGAGGCCCTGCCGCCGGCGCGGCGCAACGCGATGTGGTTGTGCCTGATGCATCCGCGGACGCGCGAGTTCTATGTCGACCGCGAACGCGTCGTGCGGGAGGGGATCGCCCATCTGCGCGCCGCGTGGGCCGCGCATCCGCACGACCGGGCGTTGACCGACCTCATCGCCGAATGCGCCGCCCGGGACGAGGAATTCGCGCGGTTGTGGGCCGAACGGGACGTCAAGGTCAACGGCAGTGGACGCAAGGTGATGCGGCATCCCGACGCCGGCGTGATCACGGTCCGATTCGACACGCTGCGGCCACTGCAAGATCCGGACCAGCTGCTGGTGATCTACCGTCCGGCGGACGAGGAGAGCCGGTCGGCATGGGACCGACTGTGCGGAGTGCGCGCTGCCCGGTCCGGGTCGTGAGCGGCGCATGTGAGGATGGCCGGGTGTCACCTCGCGTGCGTGCCGTCGATTCTGTCCGTCTCGATCGGTGGTGCCTGGAGCAGTTGGGCAGTCCGCCGGCGGCGGAATTGTTCCGGTCCGGGAATCTGTCCGCCGTCATCGGGCTTCGGCTGGCCGATGGGCGGGAGGTCGTGGTCAAGGTGCGGCCGGACTCACCGCGGATCGCGGCATGCGTCGACGTCCAGCGCCGCATGTTCCAGGCCGGTTATCCGTGTCCCCGGCCGCTCACCGGCGCGGTTCCCTTCGACGGCGACGGCGACGGCGACGGGGACGGCGACGGGGACGGCTACGTCGCGACCGCGGAGGCCTACGTTCCCGGCGGTGCGGTACTGCCGAGCGCGGACCATCCGGCCACGGGCTTCGCCGACGCGTTCGCGCGGCTGATCCGGCTGGCGCCTCGGCCGGCCGAGGTGTCCACGCTCGACCCGGCACCGTCGTGGGCGAACTGGAATCACACCGGTGACGGACCGTGGCCGTGCCCGGAGGACCTGGACGTCGACCTCAACGGAGTGCCGGGCGCGGAGTGGATCGACGACGTCGGGCGGCAGGCGCGTGACCTGCTGCGAGCCGGTGCCGCCGAGGGCGTGATCGGCCACTGCGACTGGCTTGCCGGCAACCTGCGGTGGAGCGGCGACGCGCTGCTCGTGGTGCACGACTGGGACAGCGTCACCGTGGACAGCGAAGCCGTTCTGGTCGGCTTCGCCGCCGCGCTGTATTCGACCGTCAGCGCGGACGACCTGGCCACAATCGAGGAAACCGCACGGTTCCTCGACGCGTACCGC
The DNA here is from genome assembly GCA_035546415.1 of Pseudonocardiaceae bacterium. GTDB lineage: Bacteria > Actinomycetota > Actinomycetes > Mycobacteriales > Pseudonocardiaceae > DATEPR01. Next base: position 1,367 of record DASZXM010001038.1, on the reverse strand, counting down.
CGTGCGCGTGGCGAGGAGTTCAGTGCCGGCGAACTCCGGCGGGCGTGGGCGGCCGGCGTCTGGACCAGGGCGTATGACGCCAAGTGTCAGCACGCGGTCGGGCAGCCGATCACCTCGCTGTCGGAGAGTGACGCCCGGGAGCGTCTGTGGCGGGCCGGCATCGACTCACCCCGGCCGCGGACCGGGGGCCGGTAGCGCGACGGCGGGGCGTGTGAGACGGTGGTCACACCGTCCCGGCGCGTGGGCCCGCTGGCGGATTCGCGCTGTGCGGGCGGCGACGAGCCGACGTCGGCGAAGGGAGCAGCGCCTGTGGCCACGACCGCGCGTCCGATCACGATCCGCGCCTACCCCGTGCGACACACACCCAAAGGCAGTGTTCTGTTGTCGCTGCTGCGCACCACCGATCACAAACAGATCGGGATCATGTACCTGGCGACCTCGTTCGGGTTCTTCATGGTCGGCGGAGTGATGGCGCTGTTGATGCGCACCGAGCTGGCGCGGCCGGGGCTGCAGTTCCTCTCCCAGGAGCAGTACAACCAGCTGTTCACCATGCACGGCACGATCATGCTGCTGCTGTACGCGACACCGATCCTGTTCGGGTTCGCCAACGTCGTCCTGCCCCTGCAGATCGGGTCTCCCGACGTGGGGTTCCCCCGCCTGAACGCCTTCTCGTACTGGTTGTTCCTGTTCGGTGGCCTGATCGTGCTGTCCAGCTTCGCCACCCCGGGCGGGGCGGCGGACTTCGGCTGGTTCGCCTACACCCCGCTGTCGGACGTCACGCACTCACCGGGCGTGGGTGGTGACATGTGGATCACCGGGCTGGTCGTGGCCGGGTTGGGGACGATCCTGGGCGCGGTCAACATGGTCACGACCGTGGTGTGCCTGCGCGCCCCCGGCATGACGCTGTTCCGGATGCCGATCTTCACCTGGAACATCTTCGTCACCAGCGTGCTGATCCTGCTGGTGTTCCCGATCCTGACCGCCGCGCTGATGGCCCTGCTGGCCGACCGGAGGCTGGGCGCCCACGTGTACGACCCGGCCAACGGCGGGGCGATCCTGTGGCAGCACCGGTTCTGGTTCTTCGGCCATCCCGAGGTCTACATCGTCGCCCTGCCGTTCTTCGGCATCGTGTCGGAGATCTTCCCGGTGTTCTCCCGCAAGCCGGTGTTCGGCTACAAGGGCCTGATCTACGCGACGCTGTCCATCGCCGGCCTGTCCATGACGGTGTGGGCGCACCACATGTTCGCCACCGGCGCCGTGCTGCTGCCGTTCTTCTCGCTCATGAGCTTCCTGATCGCGGTCCCGACCGGCATCAAGTTCTTCAACTGGATCGGCACCATGTGGAAAGGTCAGCTCACCTTCGAGAC
>DASZXM010001037.1:0-5153 GCA_035546415.1 Pseudonocardiaceae bacterium | reverse complement strand
CGCGATCCGCGCGCCGGACACCACGAAGCTGATCAGCGCGCGGTCCCGCAGGTGCTCGGCGACGTCGTCGACGTCGGTGATCGGGCGTGCCCGGCCCCACGGGCCGTCCCGCCACCCCAGGCGCATGATTTCCCGCTCCAGCGCGGCATGCCGGGTCGCCAGCGCCGTGACGCGGGTGCCCTCCAGGCGTGCCTGCCGCACCTCCCGGCTGAGGATCCGGTACTGCTGCACGCGTTCGGTCAGCTCCGGGTTGTCCAGCGGCGGCAGCGGTTCGTAACGGTAGATCTGCGCCCGGGTGCGTTCCAGCCACGTGAACAGCCTGCGGGCTGCCGACCTCGGCTGGTCCAGCACCAGCCGGACGGCCAGCTCGCCCAGTTCCCGGCCGTGCACCGCCGTGCCGCTGACCAGTTCCAGGCCGCCCATGCGGTCGCGCATCCGGGCCAGTTCCGCGAGCCCGCCGCTGGCCTGACCGAACGCCACGCGCCTACGGCCGCCCACCACCGCCAGTTCCGCCTTGCACAGCCGCAACAGCATGCGATGGTCGACCGGTGTCACGCGCCGCGGCGCCGGCACGAGCGCCAGTTGCGCGGCGGCGTCGTCGACCGCGCCACGGCGGATCAGCATGCGCACGGCCAACATTCGTGCCACGGCCGCCTCGTCGACGAGCCGCAGCGCCGCCAGTTCGTCGGTCAACGCGAGCGCCCGCCTCGGCAGTGCCGCCGGAATCCTGTTGCGCCGCAACGCTTCTTCGACGTCGGCACGCAGCACGATGAGTGACGCGATCGCCGCCCACGCCGAGCCGCCCCGGCGCTGGAACCGGCGGCGGGCCGACCGGGCCGTGCGGCGTGCCGTGTCGTAGTCGCCGAGCAGCAGCGCCGCCGACGCGCGGGACGCCTCGGTACCGGCCAGGTTCTGGTGGTCGCGGTGCCGGCGCATCTCCGGCAGCGCCTCGTCGAAATGCTTCGCCGCCTCCTCGGCCAACCCGGCGGCCAGCAGCGCGTCACCTTCGGCCATCCGCAGCTGTGGCAACACGTTCGGGTCGAGGTCGACGAACGTCTCGGCGGCCTCGCGGTAGTGCCGCAACGCCAGTGGGATGTCGTTGACCTTCCAGGCGACGACGCCCAAATTGTGGTGCGCCTTGGCGGCCAGGATGGCCAGCCGGGCCGCGTCCTCGCTGCCGGCCGACATCCCGGCCTCGGCGACCTCGATGACCCGTCGCATGTCCCGCTGTGCCTGGACCGGCCGGCCCAGATCGATGTTGACCAGGCCGCGGTTGATCACGTTCGTACCGAGTGCGAAGTAGTTCGGGAATCCCTGTGCCTCGGCGCGTTCGCCGGCCGCGATGGCCTGGTCGAGTTTGTCCACGCTCTCGGCGAACCGGCCCACCCGCATCAGCAGCAGGCCGTGCTGTGCCTCGATGGTGGCGGCCAGTTCGGCGCGGATGCGGGGTTCGGGCACCGTCGGCAGGATCGTCCGCGCCGTGCGCAGGTGTTCGGCGCCGTCGTCGAAACTGCGTTCTTCGGCGTCGCTGTAGGCCAGTGTGATCAGGACGCGCACCCGCAGCTCGGCGTCCTCGGGACCGTCGGTGAGCAGCCGCAACGCCCGACGCAGCAGCACCGTCGCCTGGTGGGGGTGGAACGCGTTGTTGACCTGGCGGGCCGACCGGTACAGCTCCTCGGCCCGCTCGTGCTGCGCCGCTGGGTCGGCACCACGAGGGCGCGGCACATCGGATGCGTCGGGGGAGGGCACGCACCTATATCACCACACACACCTGGGCCAGCGGTGTCCGCCCGGCGTGCGATCAACTTTTAACTCGGAAGGGCTACAGCATGATCGTCGGAGTGACGACCGTCCGTGCCTTCTGTCCGGATCTCCCGGCCAGGTGCACGACGATCTGGGTGATGCCTCGGGGCACGTCGTCCAGCGCGAAACGGCCGCCCTCGTCGGCCTGCGTCGTCGCGGGTTCGTGGCCGTCGACGCGCACCTCGACCTCGTGCGGGCCGCCGGGCACCAGCCAGCCGTCGAACCGGTTGCCGCCCACGGCGGGCGCCAGGCTGACCATGACCGTGAGATCCCCGACGGTGAACGTGATCGTGTCGGGCGCCGTCGAGCCCCGGACGCCGACCAGCCGGTCGTCCCGCTGCCACCGGGCGACCTCGAACTCCAGGTCGTCCAGGTCCATGGCGAAGCGGATTCTGTCCGCCAGGCCGTCGGGCACCGGGTCGGCCAGTTCCAGCATCGCGGACAGGTCCGCGAGCAGCATGGCGTCCTCCTCGGGCAGACCGAGGTCCACCGGGTTGCCGTCGGCCGGTGTGGGTCCCGACGGACGCTCGGTTGGACTCACGACGTGCCTCCTTCGGTTGTGAGAAAGCCACGCAGGGTGGCGATACATCGGCCGCGGGTCGGCCCGATGCTGCCTCGCGGCATCCGCAGGGCCTCCGCGACCAGGTCGTATTCGGCGCGACCGGACAGCACGGTCAGCCGCAGCAGTTCCTGGCATTTCTGCCCGAGCTTGTTGAACGCCTGCCACAGCAACCGGTTCCGGTCGGAGCGCAGCGCTTCGTCCTCGGGCAGGCCCTCCTCACTCACCAGTCGCTCGGCGGTCTCGTCGGCCAGCGGCTCGACCCGGTCGGCGACGGTGCGGCTGCGGGAAGCCTCGCGCCGGGTCGTCGTGATCAGCCAGCGGGCCACCGCCTTCGGCTCGGCGACGGTGTGCAGGTTGCGCAGCAACGTCAGCCACACGGTCTGCACGACGTCCTCGGCGACCGTCCGGTCCAGACCCTGGCTCCGCGCGACATGCCACACCAGCGGATTGAGGTCGATGACCAGGGCGTCCAGCGCCCTGCGGTCACCAGTTCGAGCCGCGACCAGGCAGGCCGCGTGGCGGGGGTAACCGGTCAGCTCCCACCAGGGTGCGTCCTCGGTGACCGTCTGCCCGTTGCTCATCCCTGTACTCCCGTCCCAAGGCACGTAACCAGCACGCTCAGGACCGCCCCGTGCGCGCACGTCCGCAAACGATCCTTCCGGTCGGCGCGCGCTGGTCAGCATGGCCCCACCTCCGAGTCGCTCGATGCCAACCAGCCGGTCACAGGGACAGGAGGATCGGCGAACCCGTTGGATACACCGCACCGTACAGTTCACCCGAACGGCGTAACGCGCAGGCGAAGGGCCGGGAAGCGTGCGCTTCCCGGCCCCTCACCTCCGGCCGGTCCGACCGGAGAAGTGACACCCGCGCCGGCCGCCCCCCGTGCGGCGCGGCGCGGGTGTCGCGCCCCCCGGCGCCGGTCAGTCCCCGTTCGGCACGCCCTCGACGTGCGAGCTGGGCATACCGCCGTTGTGCGGCTGGATCCCACCGGTCTCCACGTGCGAACTCGGCATGCCGCCGTTGTCCGGCTGGGCACCGCCCGCAACGTGGGAGCTGGGCATCCCGCCGTTGTCGGGCGACGCGGTGCCGCCGGTCGGGTCCGTGGTCGGCGGCTGGGTCGGGTCCGTCGAGTCGTCGTGCGGCGTCACAGTCAATTCCTCGGCTCCGGTTTCAGCGCTGGTGCTCATGTCATCCCCCTCTGTCGGTCTGACAGTGAGTAATTATCGGACGGGTCGGGCGGCCCGCCCGTTCTCCGCAATCCATCATCAGTGGGACTTGAGTGCCGCGCTTGTGGCACCCGTTGCGCCACAGCGTGACCACCATGCCGCATCAACCCGCAGATGGGTGAACTCCTCCACAACAGAGCACCCGATCGGAGTAACTCACTGTGATCACGAAACGTTCGCAGTGGATCTCTCTGTTGATCACGGAGCGTGCTCCTCGTACAGGTCGCGGTCGGGGTCCGGCATGCGGAGGGCCCCTTTGCACCCCCAGGCGGCAAAGGGGCCCTCCTGCCGCGATGCGCCGACTCCCCTCGGCGCGCGGTCCGATCCCCCAAGCCGGACCATTGCCGAGGCCCCCTCAGGCCATCGCATCCTGGCTGCGTTCCGTGTGGCGAAGCAGCCAACGTCTAACAAGGGCGAGCTCATCGTCCGCAGATACCGGGGTTTCGGGAACTTTTCTTCGCAGAGCCCGTTGCGCGCCGCTGACCAGCGGGTTCGCCCACGAAAAAAGTTACCGCCGAGTTCGGGTCGGATTCCTGACCGGACCGAACAGCCCAATGCGATAGGCCGGACGTCGCAACGATGACGCCCGCGGCGATGGTCAGGACGAGCGTCAGCCGGCCACCGAATCCGGCCCCCACGAGGGCGCCGACGAGTGTCGCGGCGGCGTCGGAGGCGAAGAAGACGGCGCCGACCCGGCCACGCAGCGGTCCGGGTGTGGTGCGCTGGATCGTCGTCTCGACGGTGACCAGCAGCAGCGAGCCGGGCAGCCCGGCCAGGCCGGTGGCCAACACGGCCGTCGCCGCGTTCGGCGCGTTGGCCAGAACGGTGAAGCACGCCCCGACACCGGCCAACCCGAGCGCCAGCGGCACCGCGGGCGGCCGGTCACGGACCAGTCGACCGCCGACCGGACCGCCGACCAGATAGCCGGCCCCGAGGGCGGACATCTGGACTCCGATCGTGCCGGGATGGTGACCGAATCGGACGGTCATGAACGGGATGAGCAGCGCACTGAAGACGGAGTTCGCCGCCCAGAAGGTGAAGCTGACCAGCAGCAGGCCGCGCAGCTGTCGGTGGACGAAGCCGAACCCGCCGGCCAGCCGCGGTCGCGCGGTGCCCGGTGCCGCCGTGCGGATCAGTCCGATCGCGACGGCGGCGACGACGTCGCTGGCCAGGTCGCACGACACCAGGGCGGGCAGGCCGAGCCAGGTCAGCAGGAGCGCACCCAACGGTGGACCGGCCAGCCGCACGACACCGTTGTTGACCGCTATCAGCGAGTTGGCGTCGGCCAGCGCCGGACCGGTGCCGACGACCGCCGGCAGGAGCGCGCGTCCGGCCGGACGGACGAACACCAGGGCGAGGTTCTCCAGTGCGACCGCCCCGTACAGGAAGCCGATCCGGCCGGGCCGGTCGGCGAGCGGGATGCCGATCAGCGCGACGGCGGCCACCAGATCGGTGATGATCATCACGGCGCGCCGGTCCCACCGGTCCACCAGGACGCCGGCGAACGGACCGGCGAGCAGCGCCGGCACGCTCTCGGCCGCGACCGTGAGCCCGGTGGCGGC
>DASZXM010001036.1:0-4536 GCA_035546415.1 Pseudonocardiaceae bacterium | reverse complement strand
GGACCGTGATGGAGCACCTGGTCGCGCTGGGCCACCGGCGGATCGCGCGGGTCAGCGGCATGCTCGAACTGCGGCACACGCAGATCCGCGTGGCGGCCTTCGACGATGCAGCCGCCGACCTCGGCGTCACGGTGACCCACGTGCACGGCGACTACACCGGCGAGAGCGGCGCCCGGGCGACGGAGGCGCTGTTGCGCTCCGACCCGAGGCCGACGGCGATCGTCTACGACAACGACCTGATGGCGGTGTCCGGCATCGGCACGGCGCGCCGGCTGGGCGTGGACGTGCCCGGCGAGGTGTCCATGGTGGCGTGGGAGGACTCGCCGCTGTGCGAACTGGTCCACCCGGCCCTGACGGCACTGCACCGGGACGTGCTGACGTACGGGATGCACGCCGCGGCCCGCCTGATCGCCGCGGAGCGCGGGCAGGGAGCGGGCGACGTGAAGGACGCCGCACACGAACTGGTCCGCCGGGAGAGCAGCGGGCCGGCCCCACGCTGAGCCCTGGCTCAAGCCGAACCCACCTGACACCGAACCTGCCCATGCCCCGGCCGGCCGTGGGCAGGGTTGAGCTGGGCATGGGCTGGGTCCGGCGTCGGCTGGGGCTGGGTTCGGCATCGGGTTGGGCTGGGCATGGGCTGGTACGGCATCCGGTTGAGCTGGGCATGGGCTGGTTCGGCCTTGGGATGGGCCGAGTTCGGCCCGGGGCGGGCCGGACGTTCGCCGAACCCGAGCCACGCCCAGCTCGCTCCAGCCGGATCCGGCCCCGCCCGACTTGCGCAAACGCGGACACCGCTCCCCCGGCCGATCACCGAAAAGCACTTCCCGGGTACTCGCCGCTATTGACCCTTAACCGGTATAGTGCTTTGATCTGGCGCACATCACCCGTCCCAGAGCCGGGAGGTAGCCACGATGTCCATCAGTCACTGGCGATTGAGGGCGGCCATCGTGGCCGTCGCCGTGCTCATGTTCGCCGCCGGGTGCGGCGGTGGCAGCGACGGGGCGAGCGGGGGCTCCTCCGGTGTGCTGACCGTGACGACCGGGGCCGCCGGGTCGTTCGTCGCCGACTTCAACCCGTTCTCCCCCAACGTGCAGGTGGCCGCGAACGGGATGATCTACGAACCCCTGTTCTACTTCAACACCGTCAAGTCCGGGCAGATCAGCCCATGGCTGGGCACGAGCTACACCTGGTCCGACAGCGGCCGCACGCTGAAGTTCCAACTGCGCCACGGCGTCCAGTGGACCGACGGCAAGCCGTTCACCAGCGCTGACGTCGTGTTCACGCTCGACCTTGCCAAGAACAACAGTGCCCTCAACCGCTTCGCGTTACCGCTGGCCAACGTCGCCGCCGACGGCCAGTACGGCGTGACCGTCACCTTCACCAAGCCCGCCTACAGCGACTTCTACTACATCGCCGGCAAGCAGGTGATCCTGCCCGAGCACATCTGGAAGTCCGTGTCCGACCCGGCCACCTGGCTGGACAGCAAACCCGTCGGCACCGGCGCGTTCATCCTGACCAAGTGCCAGGGCCAGGTCATGGAACTGACCGCGAACACGCACTACTACCAACCCGGCATGCCCAAAATCAAGACCGTGCGCTTCCTGTCGTTCAACGGCAACGACAGTTCCGACGCGGCCATCGAGTCCGGTGAGATCGACTGGGCCGGCAGCTTCATCCCGAACGTCCGCAAGACCTACCTGGGCCGCAACCCGAAGTTCCACCTGACGAACATCCCGATGGCCGTCGGTTTCCTCGTGCCGAACATGAAGTCCGGCCCGACCACCGACCTCGCCGTCCGGCAGGCGCTGTCCGCGGCGATCAACCGGTCGTTCATCAGCAAGTCCGTGTACAACGGTGAGGCGCCCGCGACGAACCCGGAAGCCCTGCTGACGCCGAACTTCAACAACGTGCTCGATCCTTCGCTGGCCGGCGCGAAGATCCACGACAACGATCCGGCGCAGGCCAAGCAGATCCTCGAACACGCCGGCTACCGGCTGGGTGCCAACGGGATGTTCGACACGCCCGCCGGGCAGCCGCTGAACATCAGCCTGAAGGTCGTGTCCGGTTACACCGACTACGTGAGCGACGTGCAGATCATCGCGCAGGAGGCCAAGGCCGCCGGGATCAACGTGACCGTGCAGGGCGAGTCGTACGCCGCGTTCACGTCCGACCAGGACACCGGCAACTTCCAGCTGCTGATCGACAACTTCGGTTACACGCCCAGCCCGTACTCCTACTACGACGAGCTGCTGGACAGCGGCATCGCGCAGCCGATCGGCCAGAACGACACCGTCGGCAACTACGGCCGCTACCACAACCCCACCGTGGACGGCCTGCTCGCCGACATCGCCACGCGCCAGGACGAGACGACCGCCAAGCACGACTTCTACCGGATCGAGCACATCGTGGCGCAGGACCTGCCGGACATCCCGCTGTTCGAACAGCAGGACGAGATCGAGTTCAACGGTGCCCAGGGGACCGGCTATCCGACCGACGACAACCCGTACGCCGCCCCGGCCGTCTACATGCAACCGGACGTCGGCTGGGTCGCGATGCGGCTGGCACCGGTGTCCTGACCGCCCGCCATGCGTTACCTGACCCGCAAGCTGGGGTTCTACGCGCTCGCGGCGTGGCTGGCGATCACGTTGAACTTCCTGTTGCCGCAACTGATCCCGGGCAACCCGGTGCAGCTGCTACTGGCCAAGATGCAGGCCGCGGGACCGACGCCGCCGGGTGAGGAACATTCGCTCACCCGGCTGCTGGGCCTGGGCTCGGGCAACATCGTCCAGCGGTACGGCGCGTACCTGGACAACCTGGTGCACCTGCGGTTCGGCCTGTCGATCACGGACTTCCCGACCCCGGTGACGACCGAGATCGCGAACACCATCGTGTGGACGCTGGTCCTGGTCGGCACCGCCACCGTGATCAGTTTCGTGATCGGCATCGGGCTGGGTGTGCTGGCCGGGTGGAAACGCGGGACGTGGCTGGACTCCCTGGTGCCCGCCACCACCTTCCTCACCGCGATCCCGTACTTCTGGCTGGCGCTGATCCTGCTGTACCTGTTCTCGGGCAACGTGCTGCACTGGTTCCCCGGGTACGGCGGCTACAACACCAACTCCGACCTGACCGTCGGCGTCAACGGCGCGTTCCTCGCCTCGGCCGTGCAGCACGCGCTCCTGCCGGCGCTGACGATCGTGGTCAGCTCGATCGGCGGCTGGCTGCTGGGGATGCGCAACATGATGGTGGCGACGCTGTCCGAGGACTATGTCGTGGCCGCCGAGGCGAAGGGCATCCGGCCGGTGCGGATCGCGCTCGGCTACGCGGCCCGCAACGCCGTGCTGCCCAGCGTGTCCGGTTTCGCCATCTCGCTGGGGTTCGTGGTGAGCGGGTCGATCGTGATGGAGACCGTGTTCTCCTATCCGGGGATCGGCGCGAAGCTGCTGGACGCCGTGCAGAACGACGACTACCCACTGATGCAAGGGATCTTCCTGGTGATCACGTTCGCGGTGCTGGGCGCCAACCTGGTCGTCGACCTCGTCCACGGTGTCGTGGACCCGAGGACGAGGGCGTCGCGATGACGACCGTCGCGGGTACCGGGCAGTTGGTCGACCGGCCGGAGCGGGCCGTCCGGGCGTGGCGGGCGCCCCGGCTGCTGGTCGGTCTGGGGATCGTCGCGTTCTTCGCGCTGGTCGCCGTCGTCGGGCCGCTGGTGGTGCACGACCCGAACGCGTTCGGCACGGCCCAGTCGGTGCCGCCGTCCGGCCGGTTCTGGCTGGGCACCACACCGACCGGGCAGGACGTGTTCGCGCAACTGGTGGTGAGCACGCGGGCCACGCTGGAGATCGGCGCGGGCGCCGGGCTTTTGGCCACGATCGTGTCGGTGGTCATCGGCATCGCGGGCGGGTACGCGGGCGGCTGGGTGGACGAACTGCTGTCCCTGGTGTCCAACGTGGTGCTGGTGATCCCGGCGCTGCCGCTGGTGATCGTCGTGTCGGCGTTCCTGAAGACGAACGGCGTGGTGTCGCTGATCCTGGTGATCGCGATGACCAGTTGGGCGGCGTCGGCACGGGTGCTGCGGGCGCAGACGCTGTCGATGCGCGGCCGGGACTACGTGCTCGCGTCGCAGGCGGCGGGTGAACCGTGGTGGCGGATCGTGTTCGTCGAGATCCTGCCCGGTGAGCTGCCGATCATCGTGTCGCAGTTCATCTTCGCGACGATCTTCGCCGTGCTCACCCAGGCGGGGCTGGCGTTTCTCGGGCTGGGTGACGTGAACCTGTTGACGTGGGGGAACATGCTGCACTTCGCGCAGAACGACGAGGCGCTGGCCACCGGCGCGTGGTGGTGGTTCATCCCGCCGGGCCTGTGCATCGCGCTGTTCGGGGCCGGGCTGGCACTGATCAACTTCGGGTTGGACGAAGTGTTGAATCCCCGGTTGCGGACGTACCGGAAGGTTCGGCGATGAGTGACGCCATTCTGCGGGCCGAGCACGTGAGCGTGGAGTACGCCGGGGTGCGGCCGACGCGAGCCGTGCGGGAC
>DASZXM010001035.1:0-4666 GCA_035546415.1 Pseudonocardiaceae bacterium | reverse complement strand
AACTGGGCCGACGACCCCCGGTCGCACGACCGGTCCACCGACGGCCTGCACACCGTCGCACTGGACGTCGCCGCGTACCTGTTCGACCTGGGCAAGGACACCGGCAAGGCAGCGATCGACCTGGATGTCGCCGATCTCGCCGACCGCCATCGCCCCGAGTGCCGGCGTCTGGTTCGCTGGTTGCTCGCCGAGCCCGAACGCGGCGTCGTCGTACTGTCCATCCTGGACGAGTCGGTGCGCTGGAACTCGGTCTCGCCCGGTTGCATCAAGGAGTTCTACACGAAGCGGCTGCCGGTGATCCGGCTGCTCGCGCCGAACCTGAGCTGGTGGGGCAGACGGCGTGCGGTGCTCGAACTGTGCCGCAGCTATCCCGGCCGGGCCGCGCAGATTCGCCGGATCTTCCGGTTGGCGAGGAGGATGGCGCCGACGGTGGTCGGCTGACGGGAGGTTCGTGGATGGCGACGGTCGCGGGTGCTGTGTTGGAGACGTTCGCGGGTGTGGGGGTGCGGACCGCGTTCGGGTTGCCCGGGGTGCACAACCTGGCGTTCTGGCGGGTCGATGGTGGCCCGGCGATCGTCGGGGTGCGGCATGAGCAGACCACCGTGTACGCGGCCGACGGGTTGGCCAGGGCGTCCGGGGGGCTCGGGGTGGCGCTCACGACGACCGGGCCGGGGGCCGCCAACGCCGTGGGGGCGTTCGGGGAGGCCGCCGTCAGTGGGTCGCCCGTCGTGCTCGTGGCCAGTGAGATCTCGACCGGTCTGGCCCGGGCCGGGCTGCCGCGTGGGGTGTTGCACGAGTGCCGGGACCAGGCCGGGTTGTTCGAGCCGTTGGCGAAGGCCGTGTTGCGGCCGCGTACGCCCGAGGCCGCAGTCGCCGCCGTCGCCGAGGCCGTGGAGACCGCGTTGACCTGGCCGCGTGGGCCGGTCTATGTCGACATCCCCACCGACGTGTTGAACCAGCCGGCCACCGCGCAGGTCCCGGGCACGCCACGGCGGCGCGCGCCGCTGTCGGCTGCCGTCGCCGCCGCGACCGCTCGGATCGCCGCGGCCGAGAAGATCGTGATCTGGGCCGGTGGTGGCGTGGTGCAGGCCGACGCCGACCGGGAGCTGGTCGAGCTGGCCGAACGGCTGTGTGCGCCTGTCGTCACGACGTTCGCCGGGCGGGGCGTCGTGCCACCGGACCACCCGTGTGCGGTCGGGCTGCCGCCGCACGAGCGGGCCGTCGCCGACTTGATCGGTGGCGCCGACCTGCTGATCGCCGTCGGCACCGCGTTCGACGGGCCGACCACCCGCAACTGGTCGATGTCCCGGCCGCCGCACCTGGTCACCATCAACTGCGATCCCGCCGACCTGGACCGGAACTACCCGCCGGACGTCGCCGTGCTCGGTGACGCGAAACTCACGCTCGCGGCGCTCAACAACGCTGTCGGCAAGCGTGACCGGTCGCTGGACGACGTGGCCCGCGTACGCGCCGAGGTGTGGGACCGGTTGCGGCGCGCCGACGACAGCGCCACCGCATGCGTGTTCCTGGACGCCGTGGACGGCACCGTGCGCCGGCACGATCCGGTGGTCGTCGCCGACATGGCCATCCCCGGTTACTGGGCCGGTGGCTACGGCACGTGCCTCGCGCCGCGCCGCAGCCAGTACCCGGTCGGCTGGGGCACGCTCGGCTACGCGCTGCCCGCGTCGGTCGGCGCGGGCGCGCTGCGGGACCGGCCGGTGCTCGCCGTGTGCGGCGACGGCGGCTTCATGTTCGCCGTCGGCGAGTTGGCCGTCCTCGCCCAGGAACGGCTGCCGGTCACGGTGCTGGTGGTCGACGACGGCGGCTACGGCATGCTCCGCTACGACCAGTCGCACGCCGGCGACCCGCACCGCGGCGTGGACCTCGGCCGACCCGATTTCGTGGCGCTGGCAACGGCTTTCGGCATCCCGGCGGTCGGCGTCGACGGGGCAGGTGACCTGGCACCCGTCCTCGACGACGCGGTCGCGGCGGGGGAGCCGCGCATGGTGGTGCTGCGCGAGGCGCTCGTCCCGCCGCGCACCACGTCGCCGAGGTGGGGCGACCCGGAGTGACTACTCGCCGACGTGCCGGCCCAGCAGCGACAGGTCGGCCGCGCTGAGCCGGTCGGCCGCCGTCTTCGCCTGGTGCCAGTACGGGTAGAGCAGCGGCGGGGCGCTCACGTCGTCCAGCCGCTGCCGCTCGGCCGTCGACAGGATCAGGTCGGCCGCCTTGAGGTTGTCGGCCAGTTGCTCGTCGGTCCGCGCGCCGACGACCAGCGACGTCACCGCGGGCTTGGACAGCAGCCAGGACAGCGCGACCTGCGCGGGTGACACGTCGTGCGCCTCGGCGATCTCGACGAGCGCGTCGACGATGTCGTACAGCTGGTCCTGGTCGCGGACCGGCGGCTCGTTCCACTCGGTCAGCTGCCGGGACCCCTCGGTGGGCCGCTCGTCGCGCCGGTACTTGCCGGACAGCAGGCCACCGGCCAGCGGACTCCACACCAGCAGGCCGAGCCCCTGGTCGATGGCGGCCGGGATCAGCTCGTACTCGGCGTCGCGGGCCTGCAGCGAGTAGTAGATCTGCTGGCTGACGAACCGCGTCGTGCCCATGCGGTCGGACGTGGCCAGCGCCTTCATCAGGTGCCAGCCGGAGTAGTTGGAGCATCCGATGTAGCGGACCTTGCCGGCGTGCACCAGGTCGTCCAGGGCGGACAGCGTCTCCTCCAGTGGGGTCACGCCGTCCCACTCGTGCACCTGGTAGAGGTCGATGTGGTCGGTGCCCAGCCGCCGCAGGCTGGCCTCGCACTCGTTGATCAGGTGGTGGCGCGACAGGCCGGCGTCGTTCGGGCCGTCGCCCATGCCCATCCGGGCCTTCGTGGCGACCAGCGCGCGGTTCCAGCGGCCCTTCATCGCCTCGCCGACGATCTCCTCGGAGAGGCCGCCGGAGTACACGTTGGCCGTGTCGATCAGGTTGACGCCCGCGTCCAGCGCCCGGTCGATCTGCCGCGTCGCCTGGGCGACGCCGGTGTTGCCGACCTGACTGAAACCACCGCGGCCACCGAACGTCATGGTGCCCATGCTCAACACGGAAACCCGAAGGCCGGACCTGCCCAGCTGCCGATATTCCATGCCGGTCACCCTAATGCAGGTGTCGACACTCGGCCTCAGGCGATGTCCCAGTCCCCAGGATCGGTGACCCGCAACACAGCCGTCAGCCCGGCCTCGTCGAACGCGGTCTCGATCTGCTCGCGGCCCTCGCTGAAGTGCGCCCAGCTCTCGTAGTGCGCCGGCACGACCTGAAGCGCGCCGAGCAGATCGGCGGCCGCGGCGGCGCGCTGGCTGGTCAGCGTCAACGGCCGGTTCCGCTCCTTGGTGGGCACCCGGGCGCCGCCGACGAACAGGACGGCCACGTCGATGGCGCCGACGCGGCGGGAGATCTCGGTGACGACGGCGATGGACGCGTTGTCGCCGCTGACGTAGACGGTCGGCACGCCGTCCCCGGACAGCACGAAGCCGATGACCTCGGTGTTCACGTGATCGTCCGCGTCGCGCTCGCCGTCGGCCGGGCCGTGCATCGCGGGCACCGCGAGCACCGTCAGGTCGCCCTTGCCGTCGCCGCGTGGCACGGCGGCGTCCTGCCACGGCGCCAGGGCGGTGGCAGGCCCGCCGAGGCGTTCCGCACTGCGCGGACCGGCGAACAGGCAGGGTGCGGCCAGCGCGAACGCCCGCCCGCTGTCGTCCAGGTTGTCCGGGTGGTTGTCGTGGCTGACCAGGACGACGTCGACGGGGCCGAGTTCGCCGGCGGTGACCGACGGGCCGCGCGTCTTCGTCAGGTAACCGTGCGGGCCGGCCGGGTCGAACGTGGGATCGGCCACCAGGCGCAGCCCGGCGATGTCGATCACGGTCGTCGGTCCACCGAGGACTCCGACGCCGAAGTCCAGCCGCTGCGCGTCCACTCGTCGTGTCATGTAACCACCTTAACCGGTTGTCCAGCCGATGTGGTGTGATGTCGGCGTGAACGAAGACTGGGAGCGTCGGGTCGACGCACTGTGGGCGGCCATGGACGACCATGCCGAGGAGGAGTTCGTCGCCAGGATCGCCGAGCTCGCCGCGGAACTGCCACCGGACGACCCGATCGGCCTGTTCGAACGGGCCAGCTCGCTGGACTCCACCGGACACTCCGACCTCGCGGTGCCGCTGTATCAGGAGGCGCTGGACCGCGGCCTGACCGGGACTCGCCGCCGCCGGGCCCTGATCCAGATGTGCAGCTCGCTGCGCAACATCGGCCGGGCGGCGGAAGGCGCACGACTGCTGGCGGCCGAACGCGAAGCGGGTTCGGACGAACTGGACGACGCGGTCAGCGCGTTCCTGGCGCTGATGCTCGTGGACACCGGCCGCGAACGCGAGGCGGTGTCACTGGCGTTGGCCGCACTGGCACCGCATCTGCCCCGCTACCAACGCTCGCTCGCCAACTACGCCCGGGAACTGGTCGAGCCCGACGACACGGCAGGGGGTCACTCCACCTTGGGGACCGTCAGCGTGTAGCGGCCGGGTTCGCGGGCCAGTTCGCGGGACAGTGCCAGTGCTGCCGTGCGCACCGCCGGTGCCAGGCGTTCCACGTCCAGCCGGTTCGCGTTGCCCGCAATGGACAGTGCGGCCACCGTGCG
>DASZXM010001034.1:0-11146 GCA_035546415.1 Pseudonocardiaceae bacterium | reverse complement strand
CCAGCGCGCTGGAGATCGCGATCGCGCCCGCGCACCTGGGCACCGGGTTGTCGCACCGGATGCTCGCCGCCCTCCGCGACGCCGTCCGGGCGGCCGGGCACACCACACTGCTCGCGCCGGTCCGCCCGAACGGCAGGACGGACCCG
This sequence comes from Pseudonocardiaceae bacterium, assembly GCA_035546415.1. Classification (GTDB taxonomy): domain Bacteria; phylum Actinomycetota; class Actinomycetes; order Mycobacteriales; family Pseudonocardiaceae; genus DATEPR01. Next base: position 11,000 of record DASZXM010001034.1, on the reverse strand, counting down.
ACCGAGCCGATGACCGAGTACGTCCGGCGGACCCGCCCGGACGGCCTGCCCACCGACCCGTGGCTGCGCGTCCACGTGCGGGCCGGCGGCCGGATCGTCCGGGTCGCCCCCACGTCGATGGTGATCCCCGGTTCGCTGGCCGAGTGGCGCGAGTGGACCGGCCTGCCGTTCGACGAGCCGGGCGACGTGCACGTCGACGGCGCGCTCACACCCGTCCACTGCGACCCCGCGCACGACCACGCCGTCTACGTCGAGCCGAACGTCTGGGTGCGGCACGACCTGTAACTTGCATCCGTTCCCGCCGACCAGCACCGGCCCGCCCACCACCGGCCTTGACCGGTGAAACCGGCCGACCGCACCCTCCCGCCATGCATCCAGGCCGGATCGTCGCCGCCGCGCTGCTGGCCACGTCAGCACTCGCCGCGACCGCCCACGCGGACCCCACCCCGACCCCCGTGAACGTCACCGTCAACGCCCAGGAGGGCCTGGGCACCGTCCCGGACACCGGCTACGGCCTCAACTCCGCCGTCTGGGACAGCCAGATGAACGTCCCCCAGGTGCGGGACCTGCTCGCCGGTGCCGGCGTGCGGATGCTGCGCTACCCGGGCGGCTCGTACGGTGACATCTACCACTGGCAGGACAACACCGCCCCCGGCGGCTACGTCGCGCCGGGCACCGACTTCGACTCCTTCATGGGGACGGTGCACGCGATCGGCGCGCAGCCGATGCTCATCGCCGACTACGGGTCCGGCACGCCCGCCGAGGCGGCGGGCTGGGTGCGCTACGCCAACGTCACCAAGGGCTACGGCGCGAAGTACTGGGAGATCGGCAACGAGATCTACGGCAACGGCTACTACGGCACCGGCTGGGAGACCGACGACCACGCCGACAAGAGCCCGACGGCGTACGCGGACAACGTCGTGCAGTACGTCGACGCGATGAAGGCCGTCGACCCGACGATCAAGGTCGGCGCCGTGCTGACGCTGCCGGGCAACTGGCCGGACAGCGTGGTGGGCGGCGGTGACAGCGGCGACTGGAACAAGATCGTGCTGTCCATCGCGGGCGCGGACATCGACTTCGCGATCGTGCACTGGTACCCGAGCGGCACCGACGCGGCCACCGAACTGGCCGAGCCGGCGCAGGTCGCCGGCGAGCTGCGGCAGCTGCGACAGGAGATCCGCCAGTACGCCGGCCGGGACATCGGCATCGCGCTGACCGAGGTCAACGGCGCCGTCGACGAGGACACCCAGCCGGACGCGCTGTTCGGCGCGGACGCCTACTTCACCGCCCTGGAGAACGGTGTGTTCACCGTGGACTGGTGGGACACGCACAACGGCCCGACCGCGATCGGCACCGCGCCCGACGGCGCCACCGACTACGGCGACTGGGGCATCCTGTCCAGCGGCACGGCCGTGAACGGCGTCTCCGAACCGCCGGTGAACACGCCGTTCCCCAGCTACTACGCCATCTCGATGCTCAGCAGGGCCGGCCGGGCGGGTGACACGATGGTCCGCGCGGCCACCGACCAGGCGCTGGTGTCCGCGCACGCGGTCCGTAACGCCGACGGCGACCTGTCGGTGCTCCTGGTGAACAAGGACCCCGTGCACTCCTACCCGGTCCAGCTGCACTTCACCGGGTTCACACCGGGCACGGCGACGCCGGTCGTCCACACGTACGGCGACGAGGCGGCGTCCATCACGACGTCCATCACGACGGGCACCGACCAGACCCTGCCGCCCTACTCGATCGAGACGATCGTGTTCACCCCGTCGAGCACCGGCAGCGCGCTCACCGCGCCGGGTGCTCCGACCGTGACGAACATCGCGGGCAGCCAGGCCACCGTGTCGTGGACGCCGTCCACCGGTGGCGCGGTCGCGCGGTACGAGGTCTACCGGCAGTTCGGAACCACCAGTGAACTGCTGGGCAGCTCCACGACGGACTCGTTCACCGTGCCCAACCTGGTGCCCGGCACCGGGTACACCCTCAACGTGCTGGCCAGGGACCATAACGGAAATCTGTCGTTGCCGTCCGCGCCCGTGACATTCACGTCGGGCACGCCGCGGAACTCGACGTGCGCGGTGAACTACGTGGTGACTTCCGGCTGGGGTAGTGGATATGTCGCCGACATCAGCATCACCGACACCGGCCCGAATGCGATCAACGGGTGGACTCTCGCGTTCGCGTTCCCGAGTGACAGTGAATCACTGAGCAGTTCGTGGAACGGTAATTGGTCGACGAACGGGAACAATGTGCTGGTCACCAACCTGGACTGGAACGGCCAGCTCGCGGCGAACGCCGGGAATTCGGTGGACATCGGTTTCGTCGGCGCCAACAACGGCGCTTACCCGTCGCCCGCGGCGTTCACCCTCAACGGCACGGTGTGCACGACGACCTACTCGTCGTGAACGGCCTCCGTGTCCGTGTCCGTGTCCGCACGGACGGTACCGGCGTCGGCACTGTCCGCACCGGCATGATCGGCCGCGGCGCTGTCCGCTGCGGAGCCGGAGTCCCGGGTGGAACCCGGGCCCGATCCGCCTGCTGGTGCCGGTAGCGCTCCGAGTGCCGCGAGTGCCAACCGGGTCAGTTCGTCGCGGATGGTCTCCAGCGGCACCTGGCGGCCGTGGATCGACCAGTGGTTCACCAACTCGTTGACGGCGCCGATGAACGCCATCGCGGTGAGGCTGTAGTCCCGGGGAACGGCCTCACCGCGATGCACGGCAAGGGCCGCCTCGGCCTCGATCAGCTGGGCCAACCGGTTGCGCCACGCCAACCGGTGCCGTTCGACGGCCGGGCTCACGCCGACCACTTCCACGTAGGCGATGCGTGTCCAGCGTGGATCGCTGGACGTCGTGCCGATGTAGGCGGCGATGGCCCGGTTCAGCCGCACCGACGTGGGTTCGTCGATGACCTCGCCGACGGCCGCCATGACCGCGTCGAAGGCCTGCTGCGTGATCTGGTCGTGCAGCGCGATCAGCAGGGCCTCGCGGCTGGCGAACTCCTCGTAGAAGTTGCGGGTGGACACATTGGCCCTGGCGCACAGCCGTTCGATGGACGTGGCCGGATATCCCTCTGTGCCGAACAGTTCCAGCGCCGCTGTGATCAGCCGCTGCCGTCGTTCGGCCCTGCGCTGCGTGGCAGTTCGGCCGCCGTAATCCCGGCGTGCCGCCGGCGCCGTGCCAGTCATGGGCGTCCTCGGTGATACGGACTGTAGGTGGAACGGAATTGCGATCCACCAATCTTGTCATGGAGTCGGGGTGTGGAGATCGTCGAGCACCCCGACAACGGGGTGCGTGGGCACTTCAAGAGTAGGCGCCGTTCGTCGCTGTCGGGTCACATCCGCGCGGGGATGCCGTTGTATCCGGGAATTCGTTCCGCCCCGTGTGTACCGCTTCTTCCGCGGCGTTCGTGGGCCGCGCGGCGAATGCGCGCACGTCAGCGACGTTCGCCAAACAATGGTCAGCGTGATGACCACATTTCCGGCCACCATCCGCGACTCGAACATGTCACGCGGCATTCGGGTGAGCCGCGCCGGCGCGACGCTACCGGGCGGTGACCGTTTCGACTTCACCGGCCCCATACCGTCCACACCGGACACTTGGTGACCGGCGGCGGGACACCTCTGTCGGCTGCCGACCGCGATCGGACGAACGCGGGGAGTGGTCGGCTGTCGCAGCCGGGGTCCGCGTTGGCCGACCCGAGCCGGAGGACTTATCTTGTCGACAGTCGACAACCGGCCTGAGGGTCTGGTGCCCGAAGGGGTCCGATTGTCCGAAACGGCAGGATGTGCGAGCGTGACCCCTCACCTGTTACGCCGATCGGGCTAAGGCGATTACTCTGAACGATCGGGCGTTCCGACGCTTGGTCCGTAGCTGTCCGCGCCCTGAAGGTGTAATATGTCGTGTTCGTCACATAAGGTGTCATCCGGTTGAATGTACTCTGTACCCCATTTGGAGGACGGTTGAATCACAATCGCGCCACGGACGGACCGGGGATCTAGCCTTCCCGAGCCTTGGGATTGGAAAGTCGCGTACAGCCCGCACGGTCAGAAGCCGGACGGGACTGGAGAACTGCCGTACCCGGCGGAGAGGGGCCTTGAGCGTTGGCAGCGCCATTGGAGCCGTTGGATCCCGTTGACCTGGGAAGCACGGTCGTCGCGGAGCCGACCGCGGGGGAGAAGCGGATCCAGGGCCGCTCGCTGGGCCAGATCGCGTGGACCAGGCTCAAGCGGGACAAGTGGGCCCTCGCCGGTGGCGTGGTCATCATCATCCTCGTCCTCGCGGCCATCGCGTCCGTCTTCCTCAACGCCGCCGGGATCATCGACCCGACCGGCTTCCACGCCGACCTCATCGACGCCACCTACGGGCGGCCCAAGGCGTCGTTCGGCGGCATCTCGCTGGCCCACCCGCTGGGCATCGACCCGGGCAACGGCCGCGACCTGCTGGCCCGCATCCTCGTCGGCTCGCAGTTCTCGCTGCTGATCGCCGCAGGTTCCACGCTGCTCTCGGTCGTCATCGGCGTGATCCTCGGCCTGGTCGCCGGATACTTCGGCGGCTGGGTCGACACCGTCATCAGCTGGCTGATGAACGTCTTCCTGGCCTTCCCGCTGCTGCTGTTCGCCATCGCGCTGACCGGTGTGGTGGGCGGCGGGAACTCCGCGTTCGGCCTGAGTGGCAACACACTGCACGTCGTCGTGCTGATCTTCGTGATCGGCTTCTTCAACTGGCCCTACATCAGCCGGATCGTGCGTGGCCAGACGCTGTCCCTGCGCGAGCGCGAGTTCGTCGACGCCGCCCGCAGCCAGGGCGCCCGGGGCGGCTACATCCTGCGGCACGAGCTGCTGCCGAACCTGATCGCGCCGATCCTGGTCTACACCACGCTGCTGATCCCGACGAACATCCTGTTCGAGTCGGCACTGTCGTTCCTCGGCGTCGGCCTGCAGCCGCCGACACCCACCTGGGGCGGGATGCTGTCCGACGCGGTGAGCAACGGTTACTACTCGACCGACCCCGAGTACGTGCTCGTGTCCGGCCTGGCCATCTTCATCACCGTCATGGCCTTCAACCTGCTCGGCGACGGCCTGCGGGACGCCCTGGATCCGCGGGGTCGTTGACAAGCCGGGTCAGGTTTTTGTGTTTGTCACCAGATCGAGGAGGCGTGTCACGCGTATGAAACGAAAGATCCTTGCCGGCACCACGGCAGCGGTGGCTGGCCTCAGCATGCTGGCCGCCTGTGGGGGAGGGGGCGGCGGTTCGACGGCATCTGGCGCGGAGGCGTTCAACTCGGGCAACACGTCGGTCGTCAACGCCTCCAATGCCACGGGTGGCACGCTGAACTACGCGCTGAGCACGGCCGGTGACTCCATCGACCCCGGCAACACGTACTACGCGTTCAGCTGGGACTTCTCCCGCCTGTACGCCAGCCCGCTGCTGTCGTACAACCCGGCGCCCGGCAGCGCCGGCCTGAAGCTCGTGCCCAGCCTGGCCACCGGCCTCGGTGTCGCCAGCGACGACAACAAGACGTGGACGTACCACATCAAGTCGGGCCTGAAGTTCTCCGACGGTGAGCCGATCACCTCGAAGGACGTGAAGTACGCGGTCGAGCGCAGCAACTTCGCCAAGGACGTGCTGCCCAACGGCCCCAGCTACTTCGCCCAGTACCTGGCCGACGACAAGAACTACAAGGGCCCGTACAAGGACAAGTCGCCGGGTGGCCTGGCCTCCATCGAGACCCCCGACGACACCACGATCGTCTTCCACCTGAGCCAGCCGTTCGCCGAGTTCAACTACCTGGTGGCCAACCCGCAGACGGCCCCGGTGCCGCAGTCCAAGGACACCGGCGCCGACTACCAGAGCACACTGGTCTCCTCGGGCCCGTACATGCTCAAGGCCGGGTCGTTCAACCCGAACAACGGCTACACGCTGGTGAAGAACCCGAACTGGAAGCAGTCGGACAACCCGTACGACAAGCAGCTGGTCAACACGATCAACGTCAGCTTCAACGTCAACGCCGAACAGATCGACAGCCGGCTGATGAGCGGCCAGATCGACGTCGACATGGCAGGCACCGGCGTGCAGACGGCGGCCCGCAACAAGATCCTGTCCAGCCCGGCGAACAAGAAGTACGCCGACACGGCGCCGTCCGGCTTCCTCTGGTACTACCCGATCGACACCCAGGTCATCCCGAACCCGGACTGCCGCAAGGCGATCGAGTACGCGGCGAACAAGACGCTGTTCCAGAACGCCTACGGTGGCGAGGCGGCCGGTGGCCCGATCGCCAGCACGGTGCTGCCGCCCAGCGTCATCGGCTACCAGAAGTACGACCTGTACGAGGCCACGTCGAAGCCGCAGGGTGACATCGCCATGGCCAAGCAGGAACTGCAGAAGTGCGGCCAGCCCAACGGGTTCAGCTTCAACATCGCGGCCCGCAGCGACCGGCCCAAGGAGGTCGCGTCCGCACAGGCACTGCAGCAGTCGCTGTCCCAGGTCGGCATCAAGACCCAGATCCTGCAGTACCCGACCAGCAGCTACACCACCAGCGAGCTGGGTTCGCCGGCCTTCATGAAGGCGCACAACATCGGCATGGGTACCTACGGGTGGGCCGCCGACTGGCCGTCCGGCTTCGGCTTCCTGTCGCAGATCGCCGATGGCCAGGCCATCAAGGACGCCGGTAACTCCAACGTCGAGATGCTCAACGACCCGCAGGTCAACGCGCAGCTCAACCAGGCAGCCGGCGAGGCGGACGCGAGCAAGCGCAACGCGATCTACGCGCAGATCGACAAGACGATGATGCAGCAGGCGACCATCCTGCCGGAGGTCTACGCCGTGTCGCTGCTGTACCGGCCGGCCAAGCTGACCAATGTCTACGTCACCGAGGCGTACGGCATGTACGACTACACGCAGCTGGGCAAGTCGGGATCGTGACCCGCGGCACCCGAACAGATCGAACGGTTTCCGGAAGCAGGTGAAGGCACCGGTGGCCGGCGGCGAACCCGCCGGCCACCGCCGCCGTAAGTGTGATCACGTTCATCCTCCGCCGAGTGATCTCGGCCGTGCTCATGCTGATCGTCGTCAGCATGGTGACGTTCGTCATCTTCTTCGTCGTACCGAAACTCGGCGGCCAGACGACCGACCAGTTGGCGGCCAGCTTCGTCGGCAAGAGCCCCAGCCTGGACGCGCTGCACGCGATCGAGGACCGGCTCGGCCTGAACCTGCCGGTGTACCAGCAGTACTGGAACTTCATCAAGGCGATCGTCGCCGGTGAGGACTACAGCACCGGCACGCAGATCGTGCACTGCCCGGCGCCGTGCTTCGGATATTCGTTCAAGAACCAGCTGCCGGTGTGGCCGCAGATGACGGCGGCCCTGCCGGTCACCCTGTCGCTGGCCATCGGCGCCGCGATCCTCTGGCTCGTCGGTGGTGTCGGCGTCGGCGTGGTGTCCGCGCTGCGCCGCGGATCGCTGTTCGACCGGGCCTCGATGACGGCCGCCCTGGCCGGCGTGTCGCTGCCGGTGTTCTTCACGGCGCTGTTGACGTTGGCGTGGTTCCAGTCGGACATCCCGATCTTCACCACGGCCGGCACGTACATCCCGCTGACGCAGAACCCGATCCAGTGGGCGTACGCGCTGATCCTGCCGTGGGTGACGCTGGCGTTCCTGTACGCCGCCCTGTACGCGCGGCTGACCAGGGCCGGCATGCTCGACACCATGGGCGAGGACTTCATCCGTACCGCGAGAGCGAAAGGCCTGCCCGAACGGCGGGTCGTCTTCAAACACGGGCTGCGCGCCACGCTCAGCCCGATCCTCACGATCTTCGGCCTGGACCTGGGCCTGCTGCTCGGTGGCGCGGTGCTCACCGAGACGGCGTTCTCGCTGCCCGGTCTCGGCCACTTCGCCTACTCCGCGATCCAGAGCAAGGACCTGCCGGAGATCATGGGCGTCACGCTGCTGGCCGGTTTCTTCGTGGTTGTCGCGAACCTGATCGTGGACATCCTGTACGCCGTCGTCGACCCGAGGGTGCGGTACTCATGACGGACCGATCTGCCGTGACACCCGTTCGACCCGGCCAGGAGGGCTACGTGGACATCGACCCCCAGCCGTCGTCGGCGTTCCTGGAACTGCGTGACCTGCGCGTGCACTTTCCCACCGACGACGGTCTGGTGAAGTCCGTCGACGGGCTGTCGTTCAAGCTGGAACGCGGCAAGACGCTGGGCATCGTCGGTGAGTCCGGCTCCGGCAAGAGCGTCACCAGCCTGGCCATCATGGGCCTGCACCGCACCACCCGGGCCAAGATCAGCGGTGAGATCTGGCTGGACGGCGAGAACCTGGTGACCGACACCGACGAACAGGTGCGGGCGCTGCGCGGCAAGAAGATGGCGATGATCTTCCAGGACCCGCTGTCGGCGATGCACCCGTACTACACGGTCGGCGCGCAGATCATCGAGGCGTACCGGGTGCACAACAAGGTCACCAAGGCGGTGGCGCGCAAGCACGCCATCGAAATGCTGGACCGGGTCGGCATCCCCCACCCGAAGTCCAGGGTGGACAGCTACCCGCACGAGTTCTCCGGCGGCATGCGGCAGCGCGCGATGATCGCGATGGCACTGTCGTGCGACCCCGAACTGCTCATCGCGGACGAGCCGACGACGGCGTTGGACGTCACGGTGCAGGCGCAGATCCTGGACCTGATCCGGGACCTGCAACAGGAGTTCAACTCGGCGGTCATCATCATCACCCACGACCTGGGCGTGGTCGCCGAACTGGCCGACGACATCATGGTGATGTACGCGGGCCGCACGGCCGAGTACGGCCCGGCGAGCGACATCTTCACGATGCCCCAACACCCGTACACGTGGGGCCTGCTGGGCTCGATGCCGAGGCTGGACCGGGAGCGTGCCGACCGGCTGATACCGATCAAGGGCACGCCACCGAGCCTGATCAACGTGCCCTCCGGCTGCCCGTTCCACCCGCGCTGCGCCTACGCCGACCAGACCGGCGGCCGCAGCCAGAACGAGATTCCGCTGCTGCGCGAGGTCGACGGCACGCACACCGTCGCATGCCACCTGTCGGCGGAACAGCGGCTGCGGGCATGGGAGAACGACATCAGGCCGAATCTGTGACCGGAAGTAGGACGATGACAGAGGCGACTGACCTGCTCCAGGTCTCCGGGTTGCAGAAGCACTTCCCGGTGCGCAAAGGCCTGTTGCAGCGCAAGGTGGGTGCCGTCCAGGCGGTGGACGGCCTGGACTTCGAGGTCCGCAGGGGCGAGACGCTGTCCCTGGTCGGCGAGTCCGGCTGCGGCAAAACCACCACCGGCCGGCTGCTGACCAGGCTGCTGGAGCCCACGGCCGGCACGATCGTGTTCGAGGGCAGGGACATCACGCACCTGTCGATGGGTCGCATGCGCCCGCTGCGCAAGGACATCCAGATGGTGTTCCAGGACCCGTACTCGTCGTTGAACCCGAGGCACACGGTCGGCACGATCGTGGGTGCGCCGTTCCACCTGCAGAACGTCCAGACCCCCAACGGCGTCAAGAAGGCGGTCCAGGACCTGCTGGAACTGGTCGGCCTGTCGCCGGAGCACTACAACAGGTACCCGCACGAGTTCTCCGGCGGCCAGCGCCAGCGCATCGGCATCGCCAGGACGTTGGCCCTGCGCCCCAAGCTGATCGTCGCGGACGAACCGGTGTCGGCACTGGACGTGTCCATCCAGGCCCAGGTGATCAACCTGCTGGAGGACCTGCAGAACGAACTGGACCTGACGTACGTGATGATCGCGCACGACCTGTCCATCGTGCGCCACGTGTCCGACCGAGTCGCGGTGATGTACCTGGGCAAGATCGTCGAAATCGGCGAGGCGGCCCAGGTGTACAAGGCGCCAATGCACCCGTACACGGTGGCCCTGCTGTCCGCGGTCCCCATCCCCGACCCGGACCGCCGCACGAAGCGCGACCGAATCCGCCTCACGGGCGACGTCCCCAGCCCCCTGAACCCACCACCGGCGTGCCGGTTCCACACCCGCTGCTGGAAGGCACAGGAAATCTGCCGCACGCAGGAACCACCACTGGCGGAACTGGCCAGTGGCCACCAGGTGGCGTGCCACTTCCCGGAAAACGCCCCGACAGCGGCAGCCACGGCAGCAGCGACATCCTCGGAGTGACGGCCGGGGCGGCTGCCGCAGGCCGCGCAGGCGTCGGCAGCGCAGGGCGGTGTCGGTGGCTGGGTGGCTAGATGCGGCGGGGCTGCCACGCGCGGTTGGCTTGCCGACTCGGCGGGACTCGCCGCTGATTCGCCAGGCCCGGTCTGACCTGCCAGACCCAGCCGGATTCGCCGGGCGGCCTGACTTGCCGGGCGCGGTCTGATTGCGAGGCCCGGCCTTGCTTGCCAGGGGCGGCCCGAGTGTCAGGCCCCGCCCGACTTGCCCAGCGCGGTCCGATTCGCCAGGTACCGGTCTGACTTGCCAGGGCCAGGAGGATTCGGCGCGCCTGGCTGATCGCCCGTTTCGGCAGACGCTGCCCGTTTCGGCTGCCTGTGCCGACCCAGCCGGGCTGCCCGCGTGGCCCGACGGCGCTGCCCGTGGCCCGGCTGCGCTGCCAGCGCCGGCCCGGTCGGTGCTTCCCGATCCACCTGACCGGCCACCGGGCAAGCGCGCAAACGTTCGGCGTGTCGACCTCCCGAGCGGTCGACACGCCGACGCGACGCGGCAAATCCCCGGCGTGTCGTCGACCCAGGGACAAGCCCCCGCGCGAGTCGTCCTCCCAGGGGGTCGACACGCCAAACAACCCGGCGTGTCGTCCGTCTGGCGAGGCTGCCCGGGCGTGTCGACCTCGTGGGACGTCGACACGCCGAGCGCTCGCGGCCGGCGGCCCGCCGCGTGTCGACCCTTCCCCGAGATCGGGCCGGGCGTGTCGACCCTTCCCCGAGACCGGGCCGGGCGTGTCGTCCCCTCGCCGAGGCCGCTCCACCCACGTCGCTCGCCGAGACCAGCCGCGCATGCCGTCCGTTC
>DASZXM010001033.1:0-8240 GCA_035546415.1 Pseudonocardiaceae bacterium | reverse complement strand
ACCGCGGGCCCGGCGATCAACCCGCTGATCAAGGTGATGAACCTGGTGTCGGTGCTGATCTCGCCGGCCATCGTCGCCTTCTCGGTCGGTTCGTCGGCGTCGGCCACGTGGCGTGCCGTGATCGCGCTGGTCGCCGTGGTGATCATCGTGGTCGCGGTGGTCGTGTCCAAGCGGCGCACGTCGTCGCTGGACGAGACGCCGGACGCCCTCCCGTCGGGCGACGAGCAGACGCCCGAGGTCGAGGAGAAGGTCACCAACGGCGCGGCCTGAGCCGCACGACGCAGGGCCCGGCCTCGGACCACCGAGGCCGGGCCCTGCGTGCTTGGGCGGACCGGCGCTCGGGTGGGTCGGCGACACGCCGGGGCGGACCGTTGACCGGGACCGCCGGACCGGTTCCGGAGCGGTTGCGTATCGACGGAGCTACCCTGCGAAGGTGGCGTTGGCCACTGACGGGTGGTGGCAGGCTGGCCGCACCGGTCCTGGCCGGCCGGGAACAGGGGGACGAATACGGCCGTTAGGGTGAAAAAGTCGCCCGTTTGTGTGACGAAAGTCCGATAGGTGAATCACGCGGACCGACTTCCCGATGGGCTATGGGCGGACCGGACGCCAGTCGGCCGCGAGTTCGGTGCACACTGGCGAGCCGGAGTGTTGGGCAGGAGAGGGCAGGACAGGGTGGCAGGGTCGACACGGAGGCGGCAGAACGGCGGCGGGACGAACGGGTCCGGCCGCCGTCGACTGGTGATCGTGGAATCACCGACGAAGGCCAACAAGATCGCGTCCTACCTCGGGTCGAACTACGTCGTGCAGTCCTCACGGGGCCACATCCGGGACCTGCCGCGCAAGGCGGCCGAGGTGCCCGCGAAGTACAAGGGCGAGCCCTGGTCCAACCTGGGCGTCAACGTCGACAACGACTTCGAGCCCATCTACATCGTCACGCCCGACAAGAAGGCCACCGTCGCCGAGCTGAAGGAAGCTCTCAAGGACGTCGACGAGCTCTACCTGGCCACGGACGGTGACCGTGAGGGCGAGGCCATCGCGTGGCACCTGCTGGAGACGCTCAAGCCGAAGGTCCCGGTCCGGCGGATGGTCTTCCACGAGATCACCGAGCCGGCGATCCGCGCCGCCGCCGAGAACCCCAGGGACCTGGACACCGACCTGGTCGAGGCGTACGAGACGCGGCGCATCCTGGACCGGTTGTACGGCTACGAGGTCTCGCCGGTGCTGTGGAAGAAGGTCATGCCGAAGCTGTCGGCGGGCCGCGTGCAGTCCGTGGAGACCCGGATCGTGGTGGAGCGCGAACGGGAGCGGATGCGGTTCCGGACCGCGAGCTACTGGGACATCGCCGCCACCATGGACGCGGGCGCCGACGCGTCGCCGCGCACCTTCGGCGCCCGGCTGACCAGCATCGACGGCACGCGGCTGGCCACCGGCCGGGACTTCGGGTCCGACGGCAGGCTCAAGTCGGGTGCGGACGTCCGCGCGCTGGAGGAGGCCGACGCCCGCCGTCTGGCGTCCGCCCTGGCCGACCGCCCGTTCGCGGTCACCAGTGTCGAGGAGAAGCCGTACAGCCGTAAGCCGTACCCGCCGTTCATGACGTCCACGCTGCAGCAGGAGGCCGGGCGCAAGCTGCGGTTCTCCGCGAACCGCGCGATGAGCGTGGCCCAGCGCCTGTACGAGAACGGCTACATCACCTACATGCGTACCGACTCGACGACGCTGTCCGAGACGGCGCTGACCGCGGCCCGGGCGCAGGCCACGCAGCTGTACGGCAGCGAGTACGTGCCGGCCCAGCCGCGCCGCTACGACCGCAAGGTGAAGAACGCCCAGGAGGCACACGAGGCGATCCGGCCGGCCGGTGAGGTGTTCCGCACGCCCGGCGAGGTCGCGAACGAGCTGGAGACCGACGAGTTCCGCCTGTACGAGTTGATCTGGCAGCGCACCATCGCCTCCCAGATGGCCGACGCGCGGGGCACCACGGTCAGCGTCCGGATCACCGGCACCGCCAGCAGCGGCGAGGAGTGCGTGTTCTCGTCGTCCGGCCGCACGATCACGTTCCCCGGCTTCCTCAAGGCGTACGTCGAGTCCGTGGACTCGGAGGCGGGCGGCGAGGCGGACAACGCCGAGCGCAGGCTGCCGCGGCTGGTGAAGGACCAGGGCCTGACGGCCACCGAGCTGACCGCCGACGGCCACAGCACCAGCCCGCCGCCGCGCTACACGGAGGCGAGCCTGATCAAGACGCTGGAGGAGCTGGGCATCGGCCGCCCGTCCACGTACGCGTCGACGATCAACACCATCCAGGAACGCGGCTACGTGTGGAAGAAGGGTTCCGCGCTGGTCCCCTCGTGGGTGGCGTTCTCCGTGGTCGGCCTGCTGGAACAGCATTTCGGCAGGCTGGTGGACTACGACTTCACCGCCGCGCTGGAGGACGAGCTGGAGCGCATCGCGTCCGGCGACGCGCAGCGCAGCAGCTGGCTGTCCGGGTTCTACTTCGGCGGCAAGAACGGCGGCGAGAACTCCATCGACCAGGCAGGCGGCCTGAAGAAGCTGGTCGGCTCGGGCGTGGACAACATCGACGCCCGCGAGGTCAACTCGATCCCGCTGTTCTACGACGACGAGGGCCGCCAGGTCGTGGTCCGGGTCGGCCGTTACGGGCCGTACCTGGAGCGGGAGGTTCCCGGCACGAACGGCGAGCCGACGTCGCAACGCGCCAACCTGCCCGACGACCTGCCGCCGGACGAGCTGACCAAGGAGATCGCGGAGAAGCTGTTCGCCACGCCGCAGGAGGGCCGCACGCTGGGCACCGACCCGGTCAGCGGCCGGGAGATCGTGGCGAAGGACGGCCGGTTCGGCCCGTACGTGACCGAGGTGCTGTCCGAGGAGGAGGCCGCGGTCAAGGGCGCGAAGAAGATCAAGCCGAGGACCGGGTCGCTGCTGCGGTCGATGTCGCTGGACACCGTCACGCTGGACGACGCGCTGCGGCTGCTGTCGCTGCCCCGGGTGGTCGGCACCGACCCGGCGTCCGGTGAGGAGATCACCGCGCAGAACGGCCGCTACGGCCCGTACCTCAAGCGCGGCACCGACTCCCGGTCCCTGCCGGACGAGGAGTCGATGTTCACCGTCACGCTGGACGAGGCGCTGAAGCTGTACGCGGAGCCGAAGAAGCGCGGTCGGCAGGCCGCCGCGTCCGCGCCGCCGCTGCGTGAACTGGGCAACGACCCGGCCACCGGTAAGCCGATGGTGGTCAAGGACGGCCGCTTCGGCCCGTACGTCACCGACGGTGAGACGAACGCGTCGCTGCGTAAGGCGGACAGCGTGGAGACGCTGACCGACGAGCGGGCCGCCGAACTGCTCGCCGACCGCAGGGCCCGCGGGCCGGTGACGAAGAAGCCGCGCGCGACGACCGCGAAGACGGTCACCAAGCGCAAGACGCCCGCGAAGTCGAAGTCCTCGGCGAAATAGTCGTAACCACCCGCCCGGCCAGCGCACAATGGAGTGAACCGCGACGGTTGACGTCGCGCTGGCTCGGGTGAGGTGGTCGCCGTGGCCGACGAGGCGTTGTTCGCGGGCGACGGCACACAGCCGCTGCCCGCCGACCCTGTGCTGCCCGACCCGCTCGCCGGCCTGGTCACCGGGGCCGTGTTCGCCGACCCGGTCACCGACTTCACGGTCACCGGGTCGCCCGAGCGGACCACGGTGACGCCGGCCACGCAGGCCCGGCGCCGGCCGACAACTGGTGTGAAACGCCCGGCCCGGCCCGCCGCGACGGCCGCACCCCCGGCGGCGATCCCGGTCGCCGAGTCCCTGCCGGCCCGACCGAGACAGGCGAAACAGGCACCGGCCGGGCGGCCGGCCGCGATCCCGGTGACGCCGGGCAGCGGCAGCCGGCCGACCGTGCGCACGACACCGGTCAACCGCGCGCCCCGGTCCACCCCGACGCCGCAGCAGCGGACCAGGTCCCGGCAGCGGACCGGCAGCGCGGGCTGCTCGCTGTTCGCGCTCATCGTGCTCATCATCGTGATCGGCTTCGTCGTGCTGGGCGTGGTCCTCGGCCACGGCGACGGCGGCGGATTCGGGACCGGCGGCGGCTGACCGGCAGGCGCCCCGCACCCGATCGGGCGGATGTGGTTACGCTTGCCCGCAACAGGCCTGGCGGGGGCAAGGGGTGAGCGGTATCAGTGGGAATGTCGATCATGGTGGGGCTGCGATAGGCCCTGCTGACACGGGTGCGTCCACGGCCCACCGCGTGCGCAGCGTGCTGGCCATCCGCGCGTTCCGCCGGCTGTGGGGCGTCACGTTCCTGCTGTCCGTCGCCGACTGGCTGTCCCTGTTCGCCCTGTCCAGCCTGGCCAACAAGCTCATCGCCGGGTACTTCGCGCAGAGCTTCGCGTTCAGTGCCGTCGTGCTCACCCAACTGCTGCCCGGCCTGCTGTTCGCGCCGCTGGGCGGCGTACTCGCGGACAAGTTCGACCGGCGGCGGGTGATGGTCACCATCGACCTGATCCGCTGCGGCCTGTTCCTGTCGATCGCCCTGGTCGGCACGTGGTGGTGGCTGCTCGCGGCGAACTTCCTGATCGGCAGCACGGCGATGATGTGGATCCCGGCGAAGGACTCCGCGATCCCGAACCTGCTGCGCCGCAAGGATCAGGTCGAGACCGCGGGGCAGCTGGGCCTGGTGATGACCTACGGCGTCGCCGTGGTCAGCGCGGCCGGCCTGTTCTCCGTGGTCACCGGGCTGGGCTCGACGCTGCACCTGTGGGACGGCGCGGGTGCCCAGCTGGGCGTGGCGAAGGTCATCGTCATCATCAACGGCCTGCTCTACCTGGCGGCGGCCGTCATCGTCGCCACGCGCATCCCGGAGCTGTCCGGCCGGGCACACGCCGACACCAGCAGCCCCAAGCCCGCCGAGAAGGGCCCGAGCTGGTTCGCGATGTTCTCCGACGGGCTGAAGTTCGCCCGCAAGACCCCGCTGATCCGCGGCCTGATGTACGGCCTGGTCGGCGCGTTCGCCGCGGGTGGCGCGGTGATCGGCACGGCCCAGCGGTACGCCACCAGCCTGCTGGGTGGCGACTCGACGTTCAGCATGCTGTTCGTGGCGCTGTTCGTCGGCCTGGGTGTCGGCATGGCCACGGCACCGCGGATGGCCCGGCGGATCTCGCACAACCGGCTGTTCGGCGTCGCCATCGTGTCGGCGGGCCTCGCGCTGGCCCTGGTCGCGCTGTCCCCGCACCTGGCGATCTCGCTGATCACCGTGGCACTGGTCGGCTGCTGCGCCGGCGTGGCGTTCCTGACCGGCATCACGATCATCGGTTCGCAGGTCGAGGACGCCATCCGCGGCCGGATCAACGCCCTGTACCAGTCGCTGATGAAGGTCGTGCTGTTCGCGTCCGCGCTGGCCGTGCCGGCGCTGGTCGGCCTGGTCCGCCCGCACGACGTGACGGTGTTCGGCCAGTCCATGCAGATCGACGGCACCCGCCCGGTCCTGCTGGGCGCCGGCGTGCTGGCCGCGCTGGCCGGTGTGCTGGCGTACCGGCAGATGGACGACCGCAGGCCGGAGCCGATCGTGGCGAACCTGGTCGCCGCGCTGCGCAGGCGGCCGCAGCCGATGCAGGGCATGCTCATCGCCGTCGAGGGTGACACCCGGCGGGACACCGAGGCCCAGTCCCGGCACCTGGCGGACTGGCTGCGCGCCACCGGCCATCGCGTGCAGCTGGCCAACGACCCGGCACTGGACGAGAGCCGGCTCGCGGCCGTGCTGGCCGGCACGAAGCTGTCCGGCGCCCGGGCCCACGTGCTCGTCGCGGCCGCCGTCCGGGCGGACGTGGTGGAGCGGCGGGTGCTGCCAGCCCTGGAGGCCGGCGAGATGGTCGTGATGGAGCGCTACGTGGACAGCCCGCTCGCGCACCTGGGCGCGCTGGGCGGCCTGGACCCCAAGGAACTGGACGGCCTGGCCGACTGGGCCACCGGCCGGCTGCGCCCGGACGTGACGGTGCTGTTGGACCGCGACCCGGCCGGCATCGGCGACCTGGACGGCCAGACCGGCATCAACAGCCTGGACCACCACTGGCGGGTGCAGCGGCTGCTGACCGAGATGGCCGCCGCCGACCCGGCCCGCTACGTCGTCGTCGACGGCGACGGCAGCGAACCGGCGGTCGCCGAACGCGTGCGCGAGGCGATGACCGTCGCGCTCGCCGAACGCGGCATCAGCACGGACCTCCCGGTGAACGGCGCGGTCCTGCACGACGACCTGACCAGCGCCGGCCAGGAGACGGTGTGACCGGCAGAGACGTGTGGGCCGACGTCGTCGGCCAACCCGACGCGGTGGCCGTCCTGCGCGCCGCGGCCGCAGCGGCGGCGGAGATCGTGGAGGGCACGGCTGTCGCCGGCAGCAACTCCGCGATGACGCACGCGTGGCTGTTCACCGGACCACCCGGTTCCGGTCGGTCGGTCGCCGCTCGGGCGTTCGCGGCGTCCCTGGAGTGCTTCGCGGGCGTGGGCTGCGGCCAGTGCCCGGGCTGTCGAACGACACTGGCCGGCACCCACGCCGACGTGCGCCTCGTCGTGCCGGAGGGCCTGTCCATCTCGGTCGCGGAGATGCGGTCCCTGGTGCAGGCCGCCGCCCGTCGGCCCACCAGCGGCCGCTGGCAGGTCGTCGTCATCGAGGACGCCGACCGGTTGACCGAAGGCGCCGCGAACGCGCTGCTCAAGGCCGTCGAGGAACCGCCGGACCGCACGGTGTTCCTGCTGTGCGCGCCGTCCGACCACCCCGAGGACGTGTCGGTCACGATCCGTTCCCGCTGCCGGGCGATCGCCCTGCGCACCCCGCCCCCTGCGGCGATCGCGGAGGTCCTGGTCGACCGGGACGGGGTGGACGAGAAGACGGCACGGTGGGCGGCGTCGGTGTGCGGCGGCCACGTCGGCCGGGCCCGCCGCCTGGCCACCGACCCGGCAGCCCGGGAACGCCGGGCCGCCGTGCTGCGCATCCCGCTGGGGCTGCGTGGTTTCAGCGACGTGTTCGCCCGCGCCGACGACCTCGTGCAGGCGGCCGAGTCGGAGGCGACGACGCTGTCCGAGGTGCGGGACACGGCCGAACGGGAGGCCCTGGAGACCGCGATGGGCGCCGGCGGCACCGGCAAGGGCACGGCGTCGGCCACCCGGGGCGCGAAGGGCGCGTTGAAGGAGTTGGAGAAGCGCCAGAAGTCCCGCGCCACCCGCACCCAGCGCGACTCACTGGACCTGGCGCTGATCGACCTGGCCGGTTTCTATCGAGACGTGCTCGTCACGTCGGTCGGCTCGGACGCGGCCCGCTACCACCCCGACCGCGCCGACGACCTGCGTGAGGCGGCGCGCCTGTGGACGAAGGAGTCCACGCTGCGCCGCCTGGAGGCGGTGCTGTCCTGCCGGCAGGCCATCGACGAGAACGTGAAGCCGAGGATCGCCGTCGAGGCGATGCTCACCGCCCTGTACCACGGGTGAGCCGCGGCAGCGACGACACGAGGACCACGCCGAGCAGCAGCATCGCGGTGCCCACCCAGAACATCGGCACGACCTCGTAGGCGGCGCCGGTGTAGGCGAGCTTCGTCGGCGTGCCGTTGCCCGCGGGCGCCGGGTTCGACGTCACGGTCGTCGTGCCGCACCGCACCCCACCGGCCGGCGCGTAGGCCCGCGCGACCTGCTCGCCCAGCGACAGCTCGGCCAGCGCCTTGGGCAGGTTCGGGATGCCCAAGGCGGCCGTGGGCAGCACCTGGAGGTCCAACATCTGGGCGGTCCCGCCGAGCTGGAACCCGGTGAACGGCGCCCCGTCCCGGCCGCCGGTCAGCGAACTGGACGTCTTGTCCAGCTGGGCGATGGTCAGCCGCAGCACACCGATGTCGATGGCCGGAATGCCGGACGTGAGCTGCTGGCCGTTGGGCAGCAGGTCGCCCACGATCGGCAGCTTGGGCAGGTTCGGCACGTCCAGCGGAATGCCGATCGGCACGTCGGCGGTCGGGTGCGCGGCGTCCAGTGTGTACAGCACCTTGCCGGCCTGCACGACCTGGATCACCGGGGCGGTGTACTTGACCGTCGACGTGCTGGCGCTGCCGGTGGACGTGACGGTCAGCGTCGGCGGGCTGACGACGTTCAGGTCCGTTTCCAGCGGCGTGCCGGCGAGCAGCTTCAAGCTGGCCACCTGCAACGTCGACACGGACTGCACGGCCTTGTTCTTCGACCCCGGGATCGCGACGAGCCGCACGACGGACCGG
>DASZXM010001032.1:0-2478 GCA_035546415.1 Pseudonocardiaceae bacterium | reverse complement strand
TGGACCGGGCGATGCTCACGATCGGCGTGTGGCTGGCGGTGGTCGCGGCGGTCGGCGTGTGGACCGGCCCGGTCACTGTGCTGTTGGTCGACGCGCTCGCCGGCGGCGGCGGCTTCCTCGCCGTGGCCGGGTACCTGGCCTGGCGGAAGCGCGGATGACCGACGAACAGGAACTCGACCCGGTCATCCACGCACCGAGCCGCCTGCGCATCATGGCCGCGCTGGCGGTCCTGGGCGAGGGTGACAGCCTGTCCTTCTCCCGTCTCCAGCACATGCTCGACCTCACCCCGGGCAACCTGATCACGCACCTGCGCAAGCTGGACGAGGCCGGCTACGTGACGAGTGCGAAGACCCGCGGCAGGGACGGCGTTCGCACGGCAGTCCACCTGACGCACGCCGGGCGGGCGGCGTTCGAGCGTTACTCGGCGGCCCTGCGCAGGCTGCTCAGCCCGTGACCGGCGCACAGTAGCTGACGCGGACAGTCGTGAGTGGACACACGACAGGGCGCCGTTCGCGCTGCTCAGCTGATCCGGCGCATCGCCAGTACCGCGATGTCGTCCCGTGCCCTCTCGTTGCCGACGAGCACCGACATCACCCGTGCGCACACCATCTCCGGCGTCGTCGCCGTGATCGTGTTCCGCAGCCGGTCCAGGCCCTCGTCGATCGTGCGGTTCCTGCGCTCCACCAGGCCGTCGGTGTAGAAGCAGATCACCGCGCCGGGGTGCAGGTCCACCTCCGTCGCACGATAGCTGCTGTCGTCGGAGAAGCCGGTCGGCCGGCCGACCGGCAGGTCCGCGAGGATCACCTCGCCGGTCGGTTCGGCGATCATCGGCGGGAGGTGCCCGGCCAGCGCGATGTTCACCCGGTCCCGGCCGCGGTCGACGACCGCGTACGACACCGTCGCCATCGTGCCGAACTCGAAGTGTTTGGCCTTGCGGTCGAGTCTCCGCAGCACCTCGGCGGGGTCCTCGACGTCCAGCGCGTACGCCCGCAGCGCGCTGCGCAGCCGGCCCATCACGACGGCGGCCGGCATGCCATGGCCCACGACGTCGCCCATGACGATGCCGACCCGGTCGCCGGGCAGCGGGAACACGTCGTACCAGTCGCCGCCGACGCCATTGCCGGCACCGGGGACGTAGCGGGCGGCGAACTCCAGGCCGGACACGGCCGGCAGTACACCGGGCAGCAGACTGCGCTGCAGAGCGGCCGTCGTTGCCCGTTCCATCACGTTCGCCTGACTGTACGTAGCGAGCGCTATGCGATCGGCGACCATCTGCAGGAGATGGACGTCGTCCTCGGTGAATCGCTGCGCCGTCACGGAGCCGACGTGCAACACGCCGATCAGCTTGCCCGCGGTGAGCAGCGGCACACCCAGCAGGGTGCGCAGGCCGCGTTCCCACAGCAGCGGGTTGACCACGGTCGTCTCGTCGACGTGGTCCACGATGACGGGCTGTCGTCCGGCGGCGACCGTGCCGGCGAAGCCCTTGCCGACGGACACCCGGACGCCCTGCCGAACCTCCTCCTCGATGCCGATGGCAGCCGCCGCGACCAACTGCTGGGCCGATGCGTCGAGGAGGAGCACGGTGGCTGTGTCGGCGTTGAGCAGTTCGCGCACCCGCAGCAGCAGTTCGGACAGCAGCGCCTCGGTGTCCAGATGGGCGAGCGATGAGTCCGTGACGGCTTCGATCCGGCGTAGGCGGTCCTCGGCGGCACCCATGTCTACCACCTCCGCAGCTTACGTGCCAGCCGCGGCCAGCGCGTCCGCAACCGAGACGTGGACCAGGAACAGGTCGGCCATGCCCATCAGCTCCAGCGGGCGCAGCACGGCCCGCTGGTCGGCGACCAACCGCACGGTGACGCCCTTCTCATCCATGTCCCTGCGCAGCTGCAACAGGACGTTCACGCCCGCGGACGCGAAGAACCGCAGGCCGGTCATGTCCACCACGACCGCCCGCGCGCTGACGGTCGCCTCGCGCAGCGCCACGGCCGCGTCGTCGGCCGTGGACATGTCGAGTTCGCCGACCAGGCTCACCACGACAATGCCGTCCCGCACGCTGCTGCTGATCGTCAGCACCGCCGTGCCGTCCTGTTCTGCCATCCCTCGCCCTGATATCCGACGTCCGTATCACGGGTGCAACCGATGAGAGCCTACGCTGTGCAGTCATGTCGGTCGGCGACACCACACCGGATCGGTACCTGGTCCACGAGATCGTCTCGTCGGGTGCCCGCGGCCTCGGGCTGCTGCGGGCGCGGATCGAGGCGTCGCTGCCCAGGACCGATTCGGACATCATCGCCGATGTGCAGTTGGTCGCGACCGAACTGGTTACGAACGCGTTCCTGCACGGCACGCCGCCGATCCGGTTCGGCCTGCTCGCCGCGGCGGGCGACCTCCCGCTGCGGGTCGAGGTGTCCGACAGCGGCGAGTCGCTGCCCCACGTGCGGCACCCGGGCGCGGACACGCCGCACGGTCGGGGCCTGC
>DASZXM010001031.1:0-3023 GCA_035546415.1 Pseudonocardiaceae bacterium | reverse complement strand
GTCCCGCACGTACCAGCCGGCGCAGGCGGCTGGTGAGGCACTGGCGCGGGGCTTGGGTGTGCCGGCGAGTGCGGTGAGCGTGTCGACGACGCCGGTGCCCAAGGGCAGCGGTGTGCTCGGCGAGGTGCACTCCACGCCCGTGCCGGATCTGATCACCAACCTGTTGCAGATCTCCGACAACGTGCTCGCCGAGGAGATGGGCCGGCAGGTCGCAATCGCCGACGGCAAGCCGGCCAGCTTCGCCGGTGCCACGGCGGCCGTGCTGGACGTGTTGAAGCGCAACGGTTTCGACACGACGGGTGCCAGCCTGAACGACAACAGTGGACTGTCCCCACAGGACCGGGTGCCGGCCAGCCTGCTCGCCCAGGTGTTGCGCGTCGCGGCCAGTTCGGACACGTCCGACCCTCGGGTGGCCAAGCTGCGGCCGCTGCTGTACGGGTTGCCGATCGCCGGCAGCGAACTGGGCGACGGCACGCTGTCCGGCCGGTACCAGCAGGCGTCGTCGTCCGCGGGGCGCGGCTGGGTGCGCGCGAAGACCGGCACGCTGGCCGCCAGCGGTGTCAACGCGTTGGCCGGCTACGTACTGGACAAGGACGGCCGGGTGCTCGTGTTCGCCTTCAGCGCCAACCAGGACAACCCGGGGAACGCGCCCGACGTGATGGACGACATGGCAGCCACCCTGCGTGGTTGTGGTTGCGGCTGACGGATGACGTGACGGGTCGCGCACCTGTCGGGTCTGGGCCGGTCACTTCGGCGTCAGGTACCGTCGAAGTGTGAACGTGGCCACGGATCGGCAACAGTCGACGGCGGCCCCCGTCGACTGGGCTGTCGCCGCCAGCACGGGCCAGGCGCTGGCCCGCGGCGGCCCGGCGGTCGAGCCGACGGAGGCCAGGGCGGCCGTGCGCGAGCTGCGCGAGATCACCGCGACGGCCGAACAGCACGTCCGCGACCTCACCGGTCTCGGGCACGGTCTGCCGTTGCGCGACGGTGACGTCGTCGACCGGCCGGGGTGGGTCCGGTCGGCCGTGGCGGGCCTGTCCGCGTTGACCGACGGCGTGCTGCCCGGCACGTACGGCGGTCCGCTGGGCAACGTGCTCGCCGGCACCGCCGGTGTGCAGGCCGGAATGGTGTTGGCGTTCCTCAGTTCCCGGGTGCTGGGCCAGTACGACCCGTTCGCCGGCGATGACGGCACGGGCCGACTGGTGCTGGTGGCGCCGAACATCGTCGGCGCGCAGCGGGCGCTGCACGTGTCGGCCACCGATTTCCGGCTGTGGGTGTGCCTGCACGAGTGCACGCACCGCTTGCAGTTCACCGCCGTGCCCTGGCTGCGCGACTACTTCGCCGGCGAGGTCGGCCGGCTGCTGTCCAGCATCGACGACAGCGCGCTGGACGCGCTGGGCCGGTTGCCCGAGGTGATCCGGACCGCCCGGGAGCGGCTGCGCGCGGCCGACCGTCAGCTGGGCCCGTTGAGCGTCATCGAACTGTTCCAGTCCGCCGAGCAGCGTCAGCTGCTGGACAGCCTGATCGCGCTGTCCACGCTGCTGGAGGGCCACGCCGACCACGTGATGGACGCCGTCGGCCCGCAGGTGGTGCCCTCCGTGGAGGTGATCCGCAAGCGGTTCGCCGAGCGCCGCAAGGGCGGTGGCCTGCTGGACCGGCTGCTGCGCAGCCTGCTGGGCGTCGAGGCGAAGGTGCGGCAGTACGCGGAGGGGTCGGCGTTCACCAAGCAGGTGATCGACGCGGTCGGCATGACCGGGTTCAACGCGGTGTGGACGGCGCCGGAGACCCTGCCCAGCAGGGCGGAGATCGCGGACCCGGGGCTGTGGCTGCGCCGCGTGCACGGGTGACGCGCTCCGATCCCGACAGCCGCACCGACTCCGACAGCTCGGTCCCGACCGTCCGCTCCGCCGTGCGCACACTGCTCGCGTCCGTGCGCGACCAGCTGGTCAGCGACCGGATCGCGGTCGCCGTGTCCGGCGGTGCCGACTCGCTCGCCCTGGCAGCCGCCGCCCGGTACGTGGCGCCGAAGCTGAACCTGCGGGTGCACGGCCTGATCGTCGACCACGGCCTGCAACCCGGATCGGCGCAGGTCGCGGCCACCGCGGCCGACACATTGACCGGGCTGGGCCTGTCCGACGTGCGGGTGCTGCCGGTGGTGGTCGACGGACCGGGCGGGGTCGAGGCGGCCGCGCGTCGGGCCCGCTACGCGGCGCTGCGGGCCGCGCTCCCGGCGCCGGACGCGCTGGTGCTGCTCGGCCACACGCTCGACGACCAGGCCGAAACCGTGCTGTTGGGCCTGGGCCGCGGCTCGGGGCCCAGGTCGATCGCTGGCATGCGGCCGCTGGACCCGCCGTGGGCGCGGCCGCTGCTGGGCGTGACCAGGGCGACCACCGTGGCCGCGTGCGCCCGCCTCGGCATCACCCCGTGGACCGACCCGCACAACGCCGACCCCCGCTTCACCCGGGTCCGGCTGCGCACCGAGGTGCTGCCGCTGCTGGAGGACGTGCTGTCCGGCGGCGTCGCCGAAGCCCTGGCCAGAACGGCCGCCCAGCTGCGCGAGGACACCGACGCCCTGGACGTGTGGGCCGCCACCGTCCTGGAGCGGACGGGGCCCGAGCCTGCGGTCGCCGACCTCGTCGGGCTGCCCGCCGCCGTGCGCAGGCGCGTGCTGCGCGGCTGGCTGCTGTCCGGCGGTGTGCCCGAACTCACCGACGCGCACCTGCGGGCCGCCGACGACCTCGTCGGCCGCTGGCACGGACAGGGTGGTGTGTGGCTGCCCGGCGGGTTGGTCGTCCGCCGTGCCCATGGCAGGCTGCTGCTCGACCGAACAGGCCGCTGACCCGGCCGGACAGTTGTCGCCACGAGCAGAGAGGGGAAGCCCGGTCGTGTACGACGACGACATCGCTTCCGTGCTGATCACCGAGCAGGACATCCACGCCAAGGTGGACGCGCTGGCCAAGCAGATAGCGGCGGACCGGCCCGCTGGCGATTCGGACCTGCTGCTGGTCGGCGTGCTCAAGGGC
>DASZXM010001030.1:0-3516 GCA_035546415.1 Pseudonocardiaceae bacterium | reverse complement strand
ATCTCGTCTCGGCGCGCGGGTCTTCCCGGAAGCGGCCCGACCGTACCGGATCAGCGTGCCAGCGCGAGGAGTTCGTCGATCACCGGCACCGCGGCATCGGTGGCGATGCGGATGATGGCCACCGCGGCCGCCCAGTCGTGCAGGCGGGTGGTGTCCAGGCCGCTGGCGGCCGCGAACGCCGTGCAGCGGTTGTCGACTCCGTCCTCGCCCGCTCCGTCGAGGACGTAGTCCACCGCGTCGAAGCACGGGTCGCCCACACAGGCCAGCGGGTCGATCGCGATCAGGCCGCGCGGTCCGCCGTCCAGGACGTTGCGCAGGTGCAGATCGCCGTGCAGGACCACCGTCGGGGTCCGGGTGGCCAGGAGTGTCGCGCACCTGTCGGCCGCCCGGTCGAGGTCGGCCGGCACGACGCGGGCGCCGATGGCCGGCTCGGTGATCCGGCTGCCGAGGCGGGTCAGGAAGCCGTCGCACGTCAGGTCCGGGAGGCCACAGTCGGGTGCGGTGGCCGTGTGCAGGGCCGTCAGCATGTCGGCCCACTGCCCTGCGGACGGCGGCCGCGGCAGCTCGACCGCCATCGTGCCGGGGTCGATCGCCTCCATCAGGACGACACCATTGTCGATGTCGGACTCCAGCACCGCGGGCACCCGGCCGGTCGGCGCGAACACGCGCAGCATGGCCACTTGCCGCGCCAGGGCCGGGTGGTCGGGGCTGAGCTTGAGGACCGCCGCACCGCCGTCCGGGCCCGTGCAGCGCAACGCCACCGACGAACCGCCGGGCGGCAGCATGTCCCCGAGGACGAGCCCCCAGCGGGCGGCCGCCCGGTCCGCGAGCGCGGGCACCGCGGCGCACCAGGCGGCCACGTCGGGGCCGAACCGCCGCACCAGCCTGGTGGTCACGTCCGCGATGTCCACGCTCGTCTCCCTAGCCGTCGAACCCCGATCGCGCCAAGGGTTCCACAGCAGGCTGGTGGCGACCGGGCCACCTCACTCCGTCCGGTGCAGGTGGTCACGCAGGAACGCGAGGATCTCGCGACGCGCGGGCCGGGCGGCCGGTACCAGCCCGGGGACGCTGAGGAAGCTGTGTGTCGCGCTCGGATAGCAGGTCAGGCGGGCGTCGGTGCCGTCGTCGCGGAGCCGTTCGGCGTAGCGGCGCCCGTGGTCGGACACCGGATCCAGGGCGGCCGTGACGATCAGCGCCGGTGGCAGGCCGGCGAGACTGTCGAACATCAGCGGCGACACGCTGCGCGGGTCGACGGTCACCGGCAGGCTCAGTGTGCGGGCCGCACGCAACCGGGACGGCGCCAGCGTCGGATTGTCGGCGTTCGCCTCGAACGACGGGTAGTCGGTGGTGGTCGCGGTCCAGTCCGTACTCGGGTAGTTCAGCACCTGGGCGCGCAGCGGCGGGCCGTCGTCGCGGGCGCGCAGCGCCAGGAGCGCGGCGATCATGCCACCCGCGCTCTCCCCCAGGACGGCGACGGCGGCGGGATCGACTCCCCAGTCGGCGGCGTCGTCGAGAAGCCGGACGAGCGTGTCGTAGCCGTCCTCGATCGGCTCGGGCAGCGGGTGTTCCGGGGCCAGGCGGTACTCCACGGACACGACCAGGGCCGGGCAGCGGGCCGCGAGGTGGCTGTTGAGCCAGTCGTTCTGCGCCACGGTGCCGCCGAAGAAGCCACCGCCGTGGAACGAGACGACCAGCGGCAGCGTCCCGGTCGCCTGCTTCGGCCGGTGCACCCGCAGCGTCAGGCGGCGGCCGGGAAGGTCGAGGGTGGCTTCCTCGATCCGGGCGTGCCGGTCCGGCAGCCCGGTGATGATCCGGGCGAACGGCGACGCCGCCAGGCGCTTGTCCTTCTCCCGCACGGCGATCACCTCGTCCCCGGTCATCGCCTCCCAGTCCCGGTGGTCCCGGAGGATGCGGGTGCGCCACGGCGCTCTGCCCCTGTCGTCGTCCCGGATCCGGGCACGTCCCCCGGTGCCCGTGAGGTGGTTCACGCGTCCAGACATGCCGCCAGCATCACCGGCCCGCTGTGGCACGTCTTGGACGAATGTTCCCGCCCGGCAGGCCGGGTTGACCCTGACCGTGCGTCAGGGTTGAAGCCTGGCCGCATGAACGACACTTCCTCAGCCCGACCCGTTCCGCCGGTCGGCGGGTTCCAGGAGATCGACGGCAGGCGCGTCTTCGTGCACCGCTCCGGCAGCGGCGGACCGGCCGTCGTCTTCCAACCGGGAGCCGGCGCGGTCGGACTGGACTACTTCCTCATCCAGCGGCAGGTGTCGCGGTTCGCCACGGCCGTCGGGTACGACCGGGGCGGCACCGGCTACAGCGACCCGCTCGCGTTGCCGCGCACGGCCGCCGCCGTCGCCACGGAACTGCACGATCTGCTGCGCGCCCAGGGCATCGGCGCCCCGTACATCCTGGTGGCGCACTCGCTCGGCGGTGCGTACGCGCACCGCTTCGCACAGCTGTACCCGGGCGAGGTCGCCGGCCTGGTCTGGGTGGACGCCCTGCACCGCGACTGGGACGACTTCATGCCACCGGAGGTCGGCCTGGCCGCCGGGCAACGGATGGCACCCGGCCCGGACGAGGTCGAGCGGATGCGTCCCGCGCTGCGCGCGATGTATGCCGACCTGCTGGCGGACTACCCGGAGACCATGCGGCGGCCGCTGGCCGACGCCCATGCCAGCGCGGCCTGGCTGCGGGCGGGTTTCGCCGAACGCGGCAACCTGGTCGCGCTCGCCGAGGAGTTGCGCGCCGGACCGGACATCCCCGATATCCCGGTGGTCGCCCTGACCGTCGAGGGCGTCGACCCGGCCCAACAGGCGTTGGCGTCGGAACAGACGAGGCAGGGGATGTCGGAGCGGACGATGCGGGAGATGCTGGAGGGCAAGCGGAAGATGGCGGCAGCCCTGGTGAGTGCCGTCTCCGACGGCGAACAGCGCATCGTCGTCGAAGCCGGCCACAACCAGCTCTGCTTCCGGCGTCCCGATGTCGTCGCCCAAGCGGTCCGGGACGTCGTGGACCGGTCGGCCCGCGCCTAGACTCGGCCCGGCGTTCCCGGCTTCTCGATGGGGGGTGGACGTGCTCACGATCAGCCAGCTCGCGGCGACGGCGGGCGTGACCGTGCGTACCGTCCGCCACTATCATCACGTCGGCCTGCTGCCCGAACCCGAACGCGACGCCTCCGGCTACCGCCGCTACAGCGCCCAGGCAGCCGTGGATCTCATCCGGATCAGAACCCTTGCCGACGCCGGCGTGCCGCTGGCGCGCATCGACGCGGTGCTGCACGCCCAGCCGGCCGGCTTCGACGCGGCCATCACCGAGATCGACGCCGAACTGCGGCGCAAGATCGACCAGCTCACCGAACACCGCCGCCGGATCGCCGCGCTCGCGGGCGGCGAACGACTCGTCCTGCCACCCGAGGTCGTCGCCGTCCTGGACCGGATGCGCGCCCTCGGCGTCAGCGAACGAACGGTGCGGCTGGAACGGGACGCGCGGATCCTGATGCAGGCACTGGACCCG
>DASZXM010001029.1:0-7115 GCA_035546415.1 Pseudonocardiaceae bacterium | reverse complement strand
CCGCTGGCCAGGCGCCGTCGCCGCTGGTCAGGGGTGCGGCCGGACGACCGGGACCCGCAGCCGCTGGGCCGGTTGGCCGCCCGGATCGCCGCCGACCGCGGCTGGGCCGGCCGGTTGGCCGGCGGGCAGGTGTTCGCCCGGTGGGCCGGCCTGGTCGGCGCGGACGTCGCCGAGCACACCCGGCCGGTGCAGCTCACCGACGGTGAGCTGACCGTGCGGGCCGACTCGACGGCGTGGGCGACCCAACTGCGGCTGCTGCAACGGCAACTGCTGGCGAAGATCGCCGCCGGTGTCGGCGACGGTGTGGTGAAGCGGCTGCGGGTGGTCGGCCCGGCGGCACCCAGTTGGCGGCACGGACCACTGCATGTGCCCGGCAGGGGGCCGAGGGACACCTACGGGTGACTGGTCGCTGACGGCGAAGCAGCGATGACAGACCCTGTCAAGGCCGACGGGACTCGTGGAGGTTCACTTCCGTGTCTCTGTGACGTTTCTAGGGGTGTCCTTGGCCCACGTCAGCGTCGCTGGCCAAGTAAGATGGAGGCACAGACCTGAAGGCCGCGTCGTGATGGCCGGTTCGAGGAGACAGCGAGGACTGCGTGACAGCGAACAACACTGACTACAACGCGTCATCCATCACCGTTCTCGAAGGTCTCGAAGCCGTCCGCAAGCGACCAGGCATGTACATCGGGTCGACGGGTGAACGCGGCCTCCACCATCTTATCCAGGAGGTCGTGGACAACGCCGTCGACGAGGCGATGGCCGGGTACGCCAGCCACGTGGACGTGACGCTGCGCGCCGACGGCGGTGTGCAGGTGGTCGACGACGGCCGCGGCATCCCGGTGGACATGCACCCGGTGGAGAAGCGGCCCGCCCTGGAGGTCATCCTCACCACGCTGCACTCCGGCGGCAAGTTCGGCGGCGACTCCTACGCGGTGTCCGGCGGCCTGCACGGCGTCGGCGTCTCGGTGGTCAACGCGCTGTCCACGCGCATGGAGATCGAGGTGGCCAAGGACGGCTACATCTGGACCCAGAGCTACGACCACTCGCAGCCCGCGCACGCGCTGAAGCAGGGCGAGCCGACCAGCCGCACCGGCAGCGTCATCCGGTGGTGGGCCGACCCGACCATCTTCGAGACCACCGAGTACAACATCGAGACGATCGCCCGCCGGTTGCAGGAGATGGCGTTCCTGAACAAGGGACTCACCATCGAGCTGCACGACGAGCGGATGCCCGCGCACGAGGAGGACGTCGAGTCCGGCCGGGTGCGCGACCGCACGTTCCACTACCCGGGTGGCCTGGAGGACTTCGTCGCGCACATCAACGCCACCCGCGAGGCCGTGCACAAGAAGGTGATCTCCTTCGACGCCAAGACCGAGGCGATGGAGGTCGAGGTCGCGATGCAGTGGAACACCGGCTACAGCGAGTCGGTGTACACGTTCGCGAACACCATCAACACGCACGAGGGCGGCACCCACGAGGAGGGCTTCCGCGCCGCGCTGACCCGCGTGATCAACGTGTACGCGCGGGACAAGAAGCTGCTCAAGGAGAAGGACGCCAACCTCACCGGTGACGACGTCCGCGAGGGCCTGGCCGCGATCGTGTCGGTGAAGCTGAAGGAACCGCAGTTCGAGGGCCAGACCAAGACGAAGCTGGGCAACACCGAGGCGAAGTCGGTCGTGCAGACCACCGTCAACGAGTGGCTGGCCGACTGGTTCGAGCGCAACCCCAACGAGGCCAAGGCGATCGTCACCAAGGCGGTGTCGTCGGCGCAGGCCAGGATCGCCGCCCGCAAGGCCCGCGAACTGGTGCGTCGCAAGAGCGCGCTGGACATCGGTGGCCTGCCGGGCAAGCTGAAGGACTGCCGCTCCACCAACCCGGAGGAGTGCGAGCTGTACATCGTGGAGGGCGACTCCGCGGGCGGCTCGGCCAAGGAGGGCCGGGACTCCCGGTTCCAGGCGATCCTGCCGATCCGCGGCAAGATCATCAACGTCGAGAAGGCGCGCATCGACCGGGTGCTGAAGAACACCGAGGTGCAGAGCCTGATCACCGCGCTGGGCACCGGCATCCACGACGAGTTCGACCTGTCGAAGCTGCGCTACCACAAGATCATGCTGATGGCCGACGCCGACGTGGACGGCCAGCACATCACCACCCTGCTGCTGACGCTGCTGTTCCGCTTCATGCGGCCGCTCATCGAGTACGGGCACGTCTACCTGACGCAGCCGCCGCTGTACAAGATCAAGTGGCAGCGCACCGACCCGGAGTACGCGTACTCCGACGCGGAGCGGGACGGCTTGGTGCAGCAGGGGATCGCCGCCGGCAAGAAGATCAACAAGGACGACGGCATCCAGCGGTACAAGGGTCTGGGCGAGATGAACGCCGAGGAGTTGTGGGAGACCACAATGGACCCGAACAACCGCCTGCTGACCCGGATCACGCTCGACGACGCCGCGACCGCGGACGAACTGTTCAGCGTGCTGATGGGCGAGGACGTCGAAGCCCGCCGCTCGTTCATCACCCGCAACGCCAAGGACGTCCGGTTCCTGGACGTCTGACGGCCCGCGCCAGGCCGTTGCGATTCTTGTCGATCTTGAGCAGTACATGACGGAAGAAGGACCGTGAGCGAGACAACACTGCCTCCGTCCGGCGGCGAACGTATCGAGCCGGTTGACATCCAGCACGAGATGCAGCGCTCGTACATCGACTACGCCATGAGCGTCATCGTGGCGCGCGCGCTGCCGGACGTGCGGGACGGCCTCAAGCCGGTGCACCGCAGGGTGCTGTACTCGATGTTCGACACCCGGCTGTACCCGGACCGCAGCTACGTCAAGTGCTCCCGCGTCGTCGGCGACGTCATGGGCAACTACCACCCGCACGGCGACTCGTCGATCTACGACACCCTCGTGCGGTTGGCGCAGCCGTGGTCCATGCGGTACCCGCTGGTGGACGGCCAGGGCAACTTCGGTTCGCCGGGCAATGACCCCGCCGCGGCCATGCGGTACACCGAGAGCCGGCTGACCCAGCTGGCCATGGCGATGCTGCAGGACATCGACGAGGACACGGTCACCTTCCGGGACAACTACGACGGCAAGACGCAGGAACCGGACGTCCTGCCGTCCCGAATCCCGAACCTCCTGGTCAACGGCGGCAGCGGCATCGCGGTGGGCATGGCCACCAACATCCCGCCGCACAACCTGCGCGAGGTCGCCGACGGCGTCGTGTGGGCGCTGGACAACTGGGACACGCTGGAGAACGACGAGGAGGAGACCCTCGCCCAGCTGATGCTGCGCATCAAGGGACCGGACTTCCCGACGAAGGCGCTGATCCTGGGCACGTCGGGCATCGAGGACGCGTACCGCACCGGCCGCGGCTCGGTGCGGATGCGCGCCGTCGTCGAGGTCGACGAGGACGCGAAGGGCCGCACGATCCTCGTCGTCACCGAGCTGCCCTACCAGGTGAACCCGGACAACCTGGTGGAGAACATCGCGCAGCTGGTCAAGGACGGCAAGCTGACCGGCATCTCGGACATCGCCGACGAGTCCAACCGGCGCAGCGGCATGCGCATCGTCATCGGCCTGCGCCGGGACGCCGTGGCGAAGGTCGTGCTGAACAACCTGTACAAGCACACCCAGCTGCAGGCGAACTTCGGTGTCAACATGCTGGCCCTGGTCGACGACGTGCCGCGCACGCTGCGGCTGGACCAGATCATCCGGCACTACGTGCACCACCAGGTGGACGTCATCGTCCGCCGCACCCGCTTCCGGCTGCGCAAGGCCGAGGAGCAGGCGCACATCTTGCGCGGTCTGGTCAAGGCGCTCGACCAGTTGGACGAGGTCATCGCGCTGATCCGGCGTTCGCCGTCGGCCAGCGAGGCGCGGCCGGCCCTGATGGAGCTGCTGGAGATCGACGAGATCCAGGCCACCGCGATCCTGGACATGCAGCTGCGCCGCCTGGCCGCGTTGGAGCGGCAGCGCATCATCGACGACCTCGCCGCGATCGAGGCGCGCATCGCCGACCTGCAGGACATCCTGGCCAACCCGGTGCGGGTGCGGAACATCGTCCGCGACGAGCTGATGGAGATCGTCGACAAGCACGGCGACGACAGACGAACCCAGATCATCCCGTTCGACGGTGACGTGTCGGTCGAGGACCTCATCGCGGTCGAGGACGTCGTCGTCACCATCACTCAGACGGGTTACGCCAAACGGACGAAAACCGACCTGTACCGGGCGCAGAAGCGCGGCGGCAAGGGCGTGCAGGGCGCGGCCCTGAAACAGGACGACATCGTGGGCCACTTCTTCGTGTGCTCCACGCACGACTGGATCCTGTTCTTCACCAACAAGGGCCGTGTCTACCGGTGCAAGGCCTAC
Source organism: Pseudonocardiaceae bacterium (assembly GCA_035546415.1). Lineage (GTDB taxonomy): Bacteria > Actinomycetota > Actinomycetes > Mycobacteriales > Pseudonocardiaceae > DATEPR01. Next base: position 2,745 of record DASZXM010001029.1, on the reverse strand, counting down.
GAGCTGCCCGAGGCCAGCCGCACCGCGCGCGGCCAGCACGTGGCCAACCTGCTGGCGTTCCAGCCGGACGAGGAGATCGCGCAGGTCATCCACATCACCGACTACCAGGCCGCACCGTACCTGGTGCTGGCCACCAAGAGCGGCCTGGTGAAGAAGAGCAAGCTGTCCGACTTCGACTCCAACCGCGCGGGCGGCCTGATCGGCATCAACCTGCGCGAGGACGACGAGTTGGTCGGCGCCGTGCTGTGCTCGGGTGAGGACGACCTGCTGCTGGTGTCCGCGGGCGGTCAGTCGATCCGGTTCCACGCGTCCGACGAGGCGCTGCGGCCGATGGGCCGGGCCACGTCGGGTGTGCTGGGCATGCGGTTCAACGACGGTGACGAGCTGCTGTCGATCGGAGTCGTCGTTCCGGGTCGGTTCGTGTTGGTGGCCACCGATGGTGGGTATGCCAAGAGGACGCCGATCGAGGAGTACCCGCTCCAGGGCCGGGGTGGCAAAGGCGTGCTGACCATTCAGCACGACAGGAAACGTGGCAGGCTGGTGGGGGCACTCATCGTCGACGAGGACGACGAGCTGTACGCGATCGAGTCAACCGGTGTCGTCATCCGGACCAGCGCCCGCGAGGTACGCAAGGCCGGACGGCAGACGAAGGGTGTGCGGTTGATGAATCTGGCCGAAGGGACCACATTGGTTGCGGTCGCCCGCAACGCCGAGGACGTGACCGACGTGTCGAACGGCACCGCCGAGGCAACCGGTGCCACGGCACCGACGGCCGCGGATGCGGATGCGGATGCGGATGCGTCCAGCGTGCCGGAGGCACCCGGCGGTGACGTGCCGGAGGCACCCGGAAGCGACACGCCGGAGGCACCCGGCAACGCGGACGGCGGCTCGGACGTCTCCGAGACAGAGGCGTGACGTGTCCCCTGACATGATCGCGCTGCCCTAAATTCCATCAGTTAAGGACAGCTCGTGACTTCACCCGACAAGCCGGAGACCACGGACGTGCCAGCCGACACCACCCGCGACGAACGCACGGTGGCGACCGCCTCGCCGACGCCCGAGTCGAAGCCGGCCGCCTCGGGTGCGGCGGCATCCGGCAACGGCACCACGCAGCCGGCCGAGAAGCCGGCAGCGAAACCAGCGGCGACGTCTGCACCGACACCAGCGGCAAGCGCACCGAAGCCGGCGGCCACACCCACGCCGACCTCCGTGTCGCCGAAGCTGACCGAGCGGTCGGCACCGGCGGCGAAGCCGAACGCGCGGCCGGCCGAGGAGCCGCCGACGGTCATCGCGTCGGTCGGCGGGACCGGGCCGGACGTGACGTCGTCCGCTCCGCCGCCGTGGCAGCGGGTGGCCAGCGACGCCCAGTACGTCGCCGACCACGAGCTGCCCGGTGACGGCAGCACGTCGGACGACCAGAAGACGACGCGGTTCTCCGACTGGGGCTACCAGCGCAGCCCGAGGTCGACGGCGTATTCGCCGGAGATGGACGACCCGCTGTCCGGCGGTGTCGTGTCCGGGTCGGCGGCGGCGTCGGTGTTCGCGGCGAACGCCGGCCAGTCCAGCGTGCAGCCCGATGCCCGCCCGACTACCGACCCGTCCGGCCGGACCACGGTCAACTTCGGTGCTGGGCCGACCACGTCGATGCGTCCGCCGACGGCCGGCACGGGCGCTCCATCGGCACTGCGCAGGCCGGGCCGGGGCCCGCGGCGGGCGAGCCTGCAGGTCAAGCGCGTCGATCCGTGGTCGGTGCTGAAACTGGCGTTCGTGCTGTCGGTCGCGCTGTTCTTCGTGTGGCTCGTCGCGGTCGGCGTGCTCTACGGCGTGCTGGACGGCATGGGCGTATGGGACAGGGTGAACGGCACGTACAACGAGTTCGCCCAGAACACCGCCAGCGGCAGCAGCGGCCCGCTGATCACCGCCAGCCGGGTGTTCGGCATCGCCGCGATCATCGGCGCCATCAACATCGTGCTGTTCACGGCGCTGGCGACGGTCGGTTCGTTCGTGTACAACGTGTCCGCGGACCTGGCGGGCGGCCTGGAGATCACCCTGGCCGAACGCGAGTAGGGAGCGGCGAAGATCCGCCCCCGGTTTGGGATCCCGACCGGCGGTACGGTAGTCTTCGCTTCGTTCCCGGGGGCCTATAGCTCAGGCGGTTAGAGCGCTTCGCTGATAACGAAGAGGTCGGAGGTTCAAGTCCTCCTAGGCCCACGCACCGCGATTGTTCCCACCGATGGGTGATCGTGGTTCCGATCCGCCGTCAAGGAGGCGAACTGTCGTGAAGAAGATCCTCGCACTCGTGGCTGTGGCCGGTGCCGTCTTCCTGATCATCCGTCGCAGCCGTTCGGCGAAGGTCGAGGCCGACCTGTGGCGCGAGGCCACCGCTCCGACCGACAAGTGACCTCAGCCGAGCGGGAGTAGGCCCATCACCTTCGGGCCCTCCCGCTCGTTCGTTGAGCACGGGGTGCGCAAGCCCCGGTCGGGGACGTAGCTCAATTGGCAGAGCACCGCCTTTGCAAGGCGGGGGTTGAGGGTTCGATTCCCTTCGTCTCCACTCGCGAGTGGGTGAGTTGTGCTCGACGCTGCGCGCCGGTTGCGGTCGTCGGCCGGGGGGCCACGTTCCTGTCCTGTCGCGTCTGATTCACTTTCGGGCTTATGAGACGAGCCGTGTTAGTCGCCGCGCCGGTGTTGGCGTTGTTGCTCGGTGGGTGCGGTACGACCGTCGACGGGGTCGCCGTGCCCGCC
>DASZXM010001028.1:0-3735 GCA_035546415.1 Pseudonocardiaceae bacterium | reverse complement strand
CGCGACCCGGGTCCACCTGGTGACCGGTGACCTCGCCGACTACCAGGCCTACACCCAGCGAGAAGGCCGTGACCCGGCACAGCGGTCCACCCGCCAGGACTACGGCGAGCAGGTGGTCATGCAGCGGTCCGGACGGGTGGTGGTGTGGCCACCAGACCGCAACGCCCCGTGCTGGTGTGACTCGGGACGCAAGTACAAGAAATGCTGCGGCATACCGGCCAAGAACTGACCGATGCATGGCCTGCGATCCAGGTCGCCGTGTCGACAGCGCGCCCGCGTGCCGAGTACCCGCGGTAGATCACTCGTGCAGGGCAGCGCCACAACGACCCGCGCCAGTCCTCGACTCCGCCAGCGCCCAGGCACCGTTGGCCTGGGTGGTCGATGGGGCATGGTGGCTCTGACCAGGCAGGCGACACCCACCATGACGAGCGGCGCCGCCACCCATGGGGGAGCCTGCGCCATGCTGTTCCTGACCGTCGTCGGGTAGGTCATCGCGGGCAACCTTCCGTTGGGTAGGCCCTCGCGGTCGTGGGAGTTGGTACTTCCGGGTGGAGTTGGCGCCGGCGTCGGATGGTCGTCGTCGGCAGTTGCGGCCGGATTCGGTGACACATCTGTTCCGGCAGCTCAACGAGGAATCCGGGTTGCCGCCGATCCGGTTGCACGACCTGCGGCACGGGGCGGCGAGCCTGTCGCTGGCAGCGGGCAACGACCTGAAGACCGTGCAGGCGATGCTCGGCCACGCGAGCATCGTGCTGACCGCGGACACGTACACCAGTGTGTTGCCCAGTCTGGCGCGGCAGTCGGCGGAGGCGACCGCGCGGTTGGTGTTGGATGCCGCACGCATGACCGGTGCGCGGCTGCGTCGTCCGCGACGAGCCCGTAAGCCGATCCTTCGACGACCACTCACCGCCGGGCGAGTTCGTATCTCCCGGGCTCTCGCTGCATGACCCTATGAATTATTGGACCGCAGTTGGCCCGCTGACCAGGAAGGGAAGCAAATCGCGTGGGAGGGCTCCTGCGCCCAAGACGAGCCTAATGAGGGCAGCAACAGCGAATTCGGGAGCGGGCACTCCTGGAGCCCACCCCGAGCCCACAAGATCAACCCGATCGGCAGCGGTGATCGACACGTGCGAACACCCCCGCTGGTGGGCGGGGGTGTTGGTTGAGTGGGCCGCCTGGGGCTCGAACCCAGAACCTACAGATTAAAAGCACGTCACTGTCGGCGATTACCGAGTAATGTCACCGGCAGCCGAGGTATCCAGTTGAACACGAGTTCACACCGATTCTTGATGCCGTCTAGCTAGTGCTGTCGAGTGCCGGGTGCGTCCGTTGCACAGGAGCACCACAGGAGCACCGTGTCGGTGTCGACTGGCTGACCACCGAGTCGTCTACCTTTGGCAAGTGTTCGAGCCCTGGCCGGTGTTGGTACAACAAGCAACGCTCACTGTCAACTGCGATTTCAACCCGTCGCTTGTTGCGGGTGGTCAAGAACAGGTTGGTGCGTGTCGCGAAGGCCGCGCCACTGTTGCAGGATGTTCTTGCCTTGTGGAAGGCCGCGTTTGACGCCCTTCCCGACCTGGATCTCATTGTGCGACCGGCTCGTGGGTGGCCGAGCACGCCCGGATGTTCGCCAGCATCCTCGACGACTTCTACGCCGAGTTCGTCCGGAAGACGCTCGGCTCAAGATGCCCGCCGAACCATGGGATCGAGTCGTGGCGAGTGGTCCCGATCGCTGAGCCGCAGGTCTTCGATCTCCAGTACTCGCAGTGCGTGCGCGCTCGTGGTGATGCGCTTGCCGACCCGCCATCGAATGGCCTGGGTGATCAACTCGTGGACAACGGTGAGCGCGACGCTGGTGCAGATGACGGCGGCACCACACCAGGTCGGCAGGCCCGTCAGCAGGCTCAGCGGAGCGAGCAGGGCGGCGGCAGTTGGCCTGGTAGGAATCCGATGCATGGTCTTCATCGTGGCTATCCGTGGCCGTCTGGTCAGCACATCCACCGTCCATCGTCGATGATGGACGCCGGGGTGGAGAATGCCAGCAGGTGGATGGCGTGAAGGTGGTCGACGTTGATCGAGCGGAGCCTAGACCATGCCGAACTGCGGGCGCTGCTCAAGGCGGCCAAGAGCGCCAGCGGTCTGTCCTACGAGACGTTGGCCGAACGCGCGCACGTGTCGCGTGGGACCGCTCAGAACTATGTGACCGAACCGGATGCACCGGCCAGGGGCGATGGCGCGATCCTGGCCGCGTTGCTGGACGCTCTCGCCGTGTCGGCGGCCGACCGGGCACGCGCGCTGCAACTACACGGCCGCCTCCATGGCGGGTCGACAGTCGCCGATGCGGCACGGACGGCCTGGCGATCCCGGGCGCGGGCCGCGGGGTTCGTGGTGTGGACCATGGCGGAGTTCACCCCGTCCGAAGCCACGGTGCACACCGCGATTGGCCATCGGGCCGGTCGGGATGACCGACTGTCGACGCCGCCGCCCTACGTGCGGCGGGACTACGACCAGGCGCTCCGCACGGACGTTAGTGCGGTCGTCGCCGGGGAGCTCAGCGCGTTGATCCTGTTGCGCGGCACGTCGTCGACCGGCAAGACCCGCTCGCTGTTCGAGGCCGTGCATGCGCTGTGCCCAGACCATGTGGTGGTGCGCCCACGCACGGCCGCCGCCCTCGTGGCGCTGCCCGGCTCCGACCTGCTGGACAGGCCCGTGGTGGTCTGGCTCAACGAACTCCAGGGCTTCCTCGGTCCCAACGGCACGGGACTGTCCTGCGAGCTGTTGCGGGAACTCTTCGAGCGGGCGGGCACGCCGCCGGTGGTGGTCGGCACCATCTGGCCGGCCAAGTCGCGGTTCCTGGCCGACGGTGCCGACGATCGCACCAGTGAGACCCGCGAGTTGCTGACACAGCACAACCAGTGGGTGCGCTGCCACGACATTCCGGCCACTTTCTCGGCAGGTGAGCGGGCCGTCGCGCGGCAGGCCGCCCGATCCGATCCACGCGTGGCCACTGCGTTGGCGGACCGGGATCGGGTCGGTTTCACCCAGACCCTGGCCGGCGCGCACGAACTGCTCGACAGCTATCGGACGGCGCCCCGACTCGCGCGCCTAGTGCTGGAGGCGGCGGCCGACGCGCGCCGTCTCGGCGTGCAGGACGCCCTGTCGCAGCCACTGCTGGCCGGCCTGACAGTGGCCCTGTGGCGTGCCGAGCACGGCAGCGTGCGCCCTCCGGCCGACGGTGTCGACACGGCGCTCACCTTCCTGACCACGCCGATCCGGTCCGAGGACGGAGTCCGTGCACTGGTGCCGCTCGACGACGTCGACACCGGTGAACTCCGTGGCTACACCCTCGCCGACTATCTCGAACAGCACCTCACCCGGCAACGCGCGATCCGGCCGGTGACCGACGGCGAGTGGGCAGCGCTGACCAGGTACGTCCCACGGTCTGACGAACTCCTCACGCTGGCCCGCCAGGCCGAGCAGCGGCTTCGGCTGCCCCAGACCGAGGCGTTGCTGCGCGCCAGTGGACCACCGGGCCTTGGCCGGCTCGCCACGTGGCTGAGCGCGCGGCCAGGACGCGAGCCCGAAGCGGAAGCCGCCCTCGTCGACGCCGCGGCGGCCGGTGCCCCGGACTTCCTGCCCGTGTTCCGGAAGTGGTTCAGAGGAGGACCGCGCGAACACGAAGCCGAAGCCGTCCTGCGGGCGGCCGCCGCTACCGGCGGCCGGCAGGCACTGCGC
>DASZXM010001027.1:0-3530 GCA_035546415.1 Pseudonocardiaceae bacterium | reverse complement strand
GACGGGCATCGGCTACGTCATTCGACAGTGGACAGGCCCCGCCACCGGGTACTCGCCGCCCGGCGGCGGCACCAGGCCCTCCCGGATCGCGGTCAGCGCGGCCTGGGTGCGCGAGGACAGCCGCAGTTTCGCCAGGATGTTGCTGACGTGCGTGCGGACGGTGCGTTCGCTGAGCGTCAGTTCGTTCGCGATCTCCTTGTTCGAACAGCCCGTCGCCACCAGGGCGAGAATGTCCCGTTCGCGGGGTGTCAGCGCGGCCAGGCCGGTCCGCGGCCCGGACATCCGCCGGGTCAGGTGCCGGGCCACCCGGCCACCCAGGTGCACCTCGCCGCGCACGGCCACCCGGATGGCCCGGGCCACCTCCTCCGGTTCCGCGTCCTTGAGCAGGTATCCGGCCGCGCCCGCGCCGAGCGCGGCCTGCACGCGCTCGGCCTCACCGAAGCTGGTCAGCACGACGACCCGCACGCCCGGGTGGTCGCGGGTGATGCCGGCTGTCGCGGCGATCCCGTCGCCGCGCGGCATGACCAGGTCCATCAGCACGACGTCCGGCTTGCAGCCGGTGGCGATCTCGCGCAGCGCGGCGGCGCCGTCGGCGGCCTCGCCGACGACGCGGATGTCGTCCAGCACGTCGAGGTACGCGCGCAGGCCGCGGCGCACGACCGCGTGGTCGTCGACCAACAGCACGCCGATCGTCGTCACAGCGCTCAACCACCTGTCGCAGTACGGGGCCTGCGGGTCTGTTGCGCACTGGGCGCGCGGAGCGCCCGGGAGATGCCGCGGGCGGCGGCCAGTACGGCCGGCACGAGACGCCGGTGGTCGGAGTCGACCAGCGGGACGACGACCGACAGCGCGGCGGTCACGGTGTCGGTGGCCTCCCGGATCGGTGCGGCCACCGACAGCGCGTCCCGGCTCATGTGCCCCTCGCACACGGCGAACCCCTGCCGGCGGATCTCGGCCAGGTCCACCCGCAGCCGGCCCGGGTCGACGACGGTGTTGGCGGTGTAGCGGCGCAGCGGCGCCGCCAGCACACGCTGCTGGACGTCGGCCGGTGCGTAGGCGAGCAGTACGAGCCCGGCGCTGGTGGCGTGCAGTGAGCGGCGGCGCCCGATCTTGGTGAGCACGGGCACGGCGTGGTGCGCGGACAGGCGTTCCACGAACACCAGTTCGGTGCCGTCGCGCACGGCGAGCAGCACGTTCTCCTGGGTGGCCAGGTAGAGGTCCTCCAGGAACGGCCACGCGGTCTCCCGCAGGCCGAGGCCGCGTGGTGCCAGTGCGGCGATCTCCCACAGGCGCAGGCCGACCCGGTAGCGGCCGTCCGGTCCGCGTTCCAGGGCACCCCACTCGACCAGTTCCCGGACCAACCGGTACGTGGTGGACAGCGGCAGCCCGGCGCGGTGGCTGATCTCGGTGAGGTTCAGTTCGGTGTGGCCGACGCCGAACGCCTCCAGCAGCCGCAGGATGCGGCGGGACGGTGACTCCCGGGTGGGCCGCCGGCGGCCGGCTAGGTCCATGGCCGGTGTTCTTCCCGGGGCCGGCCCGCCTTCACACCGGCCCGTCCGGGGGTTCGTCGGCCGGGTAGATCAGGGTGATCGCGTCGTCTCCGACGCCGAGGGCGTCGGTGAGGATGGACCGCATCAGCGGCTTGGGGACCAGACAGGCGGCGCACGCGTCCGGCCCGGCGGTGATCCGGACCTCGACGCCGGTGTCGGAGTGCTCGACGGACAGCTGGTAGTCGTCGGCGGCCAGGGTGTCGCGCAGGCCGGTGAGCGCGTCGGTCATGCCACACCTGCTATCGGGTAGGATTTGCGTGGCCAGCCGAGGAAGCCGAACGGCCGGACCACCATGGACATGGCCGCGTTGCGGGCGCCCGCGACGGCGACCAGGAGCTGTTCGGGCGAGGGCAGCATGTGCAGGCCGTGCTCGTCGATGCCCGGGCCCTCCATGCCGTGCAGTCCCTTGCCGGCGCGTTCCAGGTCGGCGTGGCTGCGCACGCAGTGGTCGTACAGCCAGTGCTGCACGTCCTTCTTGCTGAACCCGCCCTCGGCGAGCATCTGCGCGTGTTCGACGCCCAGGACCAGCCCGGCGGACGAGTGCCGGCCGATCGCGGCGCCGGTGCGGGAGATCGTGTCGGCGAAGTCCCACAACACTTCTTCCGGGTCCTGGGTGTGCCGGTTGTCGACGAATTCGCACGTGCGCAACAGAAGTGTGGTGACGGTGTCGGTGCCCGCGGGCTGACCGAGCTCCACGGACAGCGGCTCCCAGGGGCTCTCCTCCTCGTTCTCGGCGATGCACAGCGTCCACCGGCCGGGCAGCCCCTGCGTGGCCTGTTCGAGTTCCTGCGGGCGCACGCCGAACACGTTGCGCACGATCAGCCCGATCGCCCGGGCGATGGTGGCGTTGGCGCGGAAACCCGGCCCGAACACGCCACCGCGGCTGTTGATGCGCAGTTCGTTGCGGATCGGGCCGTTGACGATGATCAGCGGCGCCGGGCCGCTGGTGCTCTGCCACGCGGGTTGGACGGTGCGGTCGGCCCACAGGGCGTCCATGGTAGCCAGCACGACCGGGAAGTACTCGGGCCGGCAGCCGGCCATGGCGGCGTTGACGGCGGCGCGTTCCACGGTGCACTGGCGTTTGAGGTGCCGCAGCGTGCCGATCACCTCGTCCGGGTCGCGGGGTGTCGCGGCCAGGAACTCGGCCAGGGTGGCCTCGGTGACCGGCACGACGGGCAGGCCGTCGGTCCAGCCCTCGTCGTAGGCGTGCTCGATCGCCCGGCGGGCGTAGTCGAGCATGGCGGCTTCGTCGGTCATGCCGTGAGGCTCTCGACGATCTCCGGGAGCGCCTCCTCGGCACGCTTGCGGACGCCGGGACCGTCCAGCGGGGCGACCGGGTGCGCGGTCCGGACGTAGTGGTATCCCGGGTTGCCCTGCAGCGACGCCATCGCGTCGGCGCTGACGGTGAACGATTCGGTGCAGATCACGATCGCCGGAACACCGGCGGCCTCCAGGGCCAGCCCGTCGGCCACGGCGGAGGCACTGCACGAACCGCAGTCCCCGACGCCCACGACGACCACGTCGCACTGTTCGACCAGGTCGGTCAGGATGTCCTGCGGGACGGTGTCGGTGATGCTCAGCTTCGTGCGGCGCACCACGCCGGCCGCGTCGTGTTGGGTACGCAACAGGTCGCCGACCTCGTCGAGGAACCGTTCGGCGTTCTGCTTGGTGTTGGCCAGCAGCCCGACGGTGCGGCCCTGGAGGGTCCCCGGCCGCGGCGCCAGGGGTGTGGGTCCCGCGCTCGACGTGGTGCTGCCGGTGGGGTCGATCATCGCGCTGAACATGGCACCCGCTCCTCGCTGGTCGGCGCTGGTCGGCGTAAACCGACGATAGGAGCGCCGATCAGGCCACCGCCACGCATCTTCCGCGCGACGGAAACCGGCCCCGGGGATCAGCGCGGTGGGTTGTTCCCCCTCCCGGCCGTCACGTCGACGGCGGCGTTACGCGTTGTTCGTCGCTGTCGCCTTATTTCGCTGGTCA